>NZ_AAWL01000016.1:0-10000 GCF_000169155.1 Thermosinus carboxydivorans Nor1 | reverse complement strand
TTCTCGATCAAAACCGGGGCATAACGATCTTGAATCCGACCATAAAAAACCTCGTTGCCGGTGATAATCAGACCAACTTTTAATCGTCTAAGCGGCTTAACGGAAATAACCGGACCGTACTCGCGTGCCGCCTCTTCTACAGCCGCTACCAGCGTTTCGTCTACAACCAACGGCACTACCTTGACGCCGGCCAAAAGATCCCCGGCTCGCACCAGGCGGTTATCGTGCAGGGTAGACAAAACGGCATGCTCAATACAATTGATGGCCAACACTGCTTCCGGCTTGACTTTCAGAAGGCCGTCGGTTGCGGCTTTAATATTCACTCGGCCTTCCACCGGCTCAGTCCAGACCACGTTGGCACCGGCCACCGCTTTGGCCATCCGCATAACGGCCTCGTTTTCATGGATGTGCCCGGGAGCCATATCGATAAGGAAAATATGATCCTTGCCGATATTTTTCAGATGCGGAATATCTTCCTTCCGAATAATATGCCCTTTTTTAAATGCCGGCCCCTTATACTCTCCTGGGACGATTTTAGTAATATCATGGCCCAGCACCATCCCAACCGCTTCTTCAACCTTTACCTTTTTGATGCTCATCTTTTTTCCCTCCTCAGGGTTCAAACAAAAAGACTGCTTTCCGCGCGTGAAAGCGGCCAAGCAGTCGCTCGTCCTATAATGGTTTTCCTTTCCAAGCACGCGGAGGCACGGTCGTTTCCTCCCGTACCCGAATCGGCCGAATCGTCATAGAGTGTTGCTCCTTAGACGAGACGGCTCGGAAAACGCTTATTTAGTTGACGGTATTTAAATCGCTGACTTTATTTTAAAACAGCCAGTAGTAAATGTAAAGACAATTAGCATAAATTACGAAAGCTCATTTTTATAGTTCTTGAACAATTAACTTTATAGCAACCATGCAACTGCATAAGTCGCATCATTGCGATTAGCTTGGGCAAATAAGCGATTGCCAGCGAAAGTTTGCTTTGCATATCGACAGCTATGTACATTTTATAGTCAAACCAGGCAAATTAATTGCTGTTTGATATGGGGTCAATACTAATTATCAGGTTACCGGCCCGGGATTAAACAAACATAAAGCATTGTATAGGCCCCAATGATCTGCCCAAGTCTTCTTTCTGCCGCTTGCCACATCAAGAATTAGTCTAAAAATTTCCCAGCCAACCTCTTCAATGGTTGCCTCGCCGGTTGCGATTGTCCCAGCATTTACGTCAATGAGATCGGGCCATTGCTCGGCCAAAGCCGTACGGGTAGAAACCTTGATTACCGGCGCTACAGCCAATCCATAAGGTGTTCCTCGGCCAGTTGTAAAAACTTGAACATGTATTCCAGAAGCAAGTTGCAACGTACCGCAGATAAAATCACTAGCCGGCGTCGCTGCATAAATAAGCCCTTTCCTCTTCGGTTTTTCACCTGGCGCTAAAACCTCGGTTATAGGACTGCTGCCAGACTTGGCTATTGAGCCAAGTGCCTTTTCCACAATGTTCGCCAATCCACCCTTTTTATTTCCGGGTGCTGTATTGGCGCTACGGTCTACTTCTCCAAGATCTAAATACCTGTCGTAGTATTTCATCTCCCTGATCAGCGCACGACCAACTTCCTCATTCACCACTCTGGGAGTAAGCAAATGAATAGCATCGCGCACCTCGGTAACTTCAGAAAACAGCACCGTTGCCCCGGCACGTACCAGCAGATCAGCCGCATAGCCTACAGCTGGATTGGCTGTAACACCAGAGAATGCATCACTACCGCCACATTGTAAACCAACAACCAAATCAGAAACAGGACAGGTAACACGGCGACGCCTATTGAGTTTCACCAATCGTTCTTCTGCCATTTTCATAATGGCCTGTACCATATTAGTAAATCCTTGCTGTTCTTGAAGCGTCAGGATATTTGTCTTATCCAAGCCTGGTACCAACTGTTCGGGCAACAGCTTTTCACAACCTAATCCGACAACCATAATTTCGCCGCCAAAATTTGGGTGAACAGCGAGATTCTGCAGCGTTCGAATGGGCACAACCGCTTCCGGAGCATTAATTGCTACCCCACAACCGTAATTGTGATTTAATGCTACTACATCATCTACATTAGGATATTTTGGAAGAATTTCTTCTTTAATTTTTTTGACCGCATAGTCCAAAACACCGGCGACACATTGCACGCTTGCGCTGATTCCCAGAATATTTTTAGTTCCAACAGTGCCGTTTGCGTTGCGGTACCCTTCAAACGTATAACCTTCAAGCGGCGGAAGCATAGGCGGCACTCTATTACCGAGGGGTAATTCATCAAGCCCCGGAGCTGCCGGCATTGTTACTAAGGATTCATCTATCCAGCTGCCTTTAGCGATTGGACGCACAGCATAACCAATCACTTCGCCATAGCGAATAATTGCATCGCCTTGAGCCAAATCTGTTAATGCTACTTTATGTCCTTGAGGTACATGTTCCCGTAGCTGAAGACCGCAAGGAAAAGTAGTTCCACCCGGCAATCCACCTGTATTGACAATAATGGCAACATTGTCTTTTGAATTTACTTTAATATATAGGGGTTGTTCTTGTTTTTTATTTTTATTAGGCAAATTCATCTTCCCATCTCCTTACTTAGGATAACAAATTGGCAATCCCCCTATCTGGGCAGATAAGGGGGATTGGTTGTCTATCGAACCATGCTAGGGCGTTTCGGGTTATACTTCCACCCGGGAATGAGGTATTGCATCGCCATAGCATCATCGCGCGCACCTTGTCCAAGTTTATTGTACAGGGCGTTTGCCTTTTCTACCTGCGCCATATCAATTTCTATCCCCAACCCGGGTTTTTGCGGAACTTCTACCAGTCCACCGACAATTTTGAACGGTTCTTTGGTCAGACGTTCCTGATTTTCCTGCCAAATCCAATGGGTATCGATTGCCGTAATGTTACCCGGAGCCGCGGCGGCAACATGGGTAAACATGGCCAGCGATATATCAAAATGGTTGTTAGAGTGTGATCCCCATGTCAAGCCAAATTCATGACACATTTGAGCTACCCGGACAGACCCCTGCATCGTCCAGAAATGCGGATCGGCCAGCGGAATATCGACCGCATGGAGCTGGATTGCATGCCCCATTTGGCGCCAATCGGTGGCAATCATATTGGTTGCAGTAGGTATCCCTGTCGCCCGGCGGAACTCGGCCATAATCTCCCGGCCGGAATAGCCATTTTCCGGGCCGCAAGGGTCTTCGGCATAGGCCAGCACGTCCTGCTTATTTCGGCACAGCCTGATTGCTTCATCGAGTGACCAGGCGCCATTGGGGTCAATGGTAATACGGGCCTGGGGAAAACGTTTGGCTAGCGCGGTTACTGCCTCCATCTCTTCTTCGCCGCTCATTACCCCGCCTTTGAGTTTAAAATCCTGGAAACCATACCGTTCAGCCGCCGCTTCGGCCAGCGCAACAATTGCCGCCGGCGTCAAGGCCTCTTCGTGCCGCAGCCTCAGCCAGCCATCTTTGGCCGTGGGGTTACTAAGGTAAGGAAGATCGGTTTTCTTGCGGTCGCCAATATAGAACAGGTAACCAAGCATTCTGACAGTATCCCGCTGCTGCCCATTTCCTAACAGAGCGGCAACAGGAACATTCAAAAATTGACCAAGGAGATCCAGCATGGCGGCTTCGATAGCGGTAATTACATTGTCTGCCCGCAAATTTATTTCATGTGGTTGTGTAAGTATCGCCGCTTCTGCCGCCGAAGTAACCTGGTAAACGGTTGCCTGCCGCCCCGCCTGACGGTTAAACAACTGTTGCCGGACACTATTGAGTACTTTGTTATAAGCACCAATTGACTGGCCAATTACGAGCGGCCGGGCGTTTTCCAGGGCCTTGCGAATTCCCTCACCTCCTGGAACCTCACCCACCCCGGTCCGACCGGAATTATCCTTTAGAATTATGATATTGCGAATAAAAAACGGCGCATGAGCACCACATAAGTTCAATAGCATACTATCATGGCCGGCTACCGGTATAACTTGCATATCGGTAACAATTGGAACCCCGGTATAAACGCTATCACTCATTGCACTGCGCCTCCCTCACATTTATAATTCAACCCGCTTTATTTCACCGACGATAAACAGATAACTTACAATAGCTACAAAGGCATGCGCCCCCACGAAAACCAAAGCGCCGTTAAACGAACCGGTAGTACCAACAATATAACCAATAGCAATCGGAGTAGTAATACTGGATAAGTTACCACAAGTATTCAGCAAACCGCCGCTAAGACCGGCAATTTGTTTCGGCGCCGTATCCGAGTTTACAGCCCACCCCAAGGCACCAATTCCTTTACCGAAAAAAGACAATGCCATAAAGATAATTACCAGCGTTGGATCAGCAACATAGTTGCAACCAATCATGCTCATGGACAATAACATTCCGAGTACGATAGGTACTTTTCTGGCTAAAGTGAGGGAGTATCCTTTTTTCAAAATATAGTCGGAAATAACCCCGCCCAAAACACCGCCGATAAAACCAAAGAGCGCGGGTACGGACGCGGCAAAACCGGCTTTAAGAATAGTCATGCCGCGGGCTTGGACCAAGTAAACCGGAAACCAGGTAATAAAGAAATAAGTAAGGGCGTTGATACAATACTGCGCTACATAAATTCCTACCATCATTCGGTTTTTCAACAGCGCTTTAATATGCTGAATATTAGGCCCTTCATTATGGCTTTTGCTTTTTTGATCCATATTGACTAAGGCGCCGCCTTTTTCGATATATTCAATTTCCGCGGCATTAATATAGGGATGGTCTTTGGGATTGTGAATTAATTTCTGCCATATAAATACATAGAGAAGACCTAGAAACCCCATTACATAGAAAACATATTTCCAACCAAAAGTATGAACAAGCCAGCCCATAAATGGAGCAAAAAACACGGTGGCGGCATATTGTGCCGAATTAAAAATAGCCGATGCGGTACCACGTTCCGCGGCCGGAAACCAGGCAGCCACAATCCTGCTATTGGCCGGAAAAGAAGGCGCCTCAGCAACACCGACCATAAAGCGCAGAATAAACAAAGTAACAACCGCCGTAAACCCGGTCAAAAAACCAACCGTGCCCTGCAGCAGCGTAAATAGCGACCAAAAGAAAATACTTGCGGCATAAACCCGTTTCGAACCGAATTTATCCAATAGCCAGCCGCCAGGCAACTGGCAGGCGACATACGCCCAGCCAAAAGCGGAAAATATATATCCCATTGCCACGGCATTTAAGTTAAGATCTTTGGCCATAGCCGAGCCGGCAATAGAAATGGTAGCACGGTCAGCATAGTTAATTACAGTAATAAAAAATAATACAGCTACGATTAACCAGCGGACACGCGTCGGCTTTTGAATAGCAGCAACTTCAGCCGCAACAATATTATTAGTATTCATAAAATTCACCTCGCGGATTTAGTGTTGATCACGAAATTCGTTCGCTAAAACCAAATTCTTTGACCCTCTGTACCTCAGTCAGGTGGAAGCTTTTAAAACCCATAACAGCTTCCACCTGACTTGCATCGCGGTACTTACCGAACCAAGCAGGGCCGCTTATTATCAAATTTCCAGCCTGGAATCAGATATTGCATCGCAACAGTGTCGTCGCGCGCCCCGAGTCCCAGCTTTTTGTAGATCTGGTGGGCTTTTTCAATTTGCTCCATATCTACTTCAATACCAAGACCGGGCTTATCGGGTACAGTTACCTTGCCATTTACAATCTTGAGCGGTTCTTTAGTTAAACGTTCAATGCCCTCCTGCCATATCCAATGGGTATCAAGAGCAGTTATTTTACCCGGAGCAGCGGCGCCAACATGAGTAAACATGGCTAATGAAATATCAAAGTGATTATTAGAATGGGAACCCCACGTCAATCCCCACTCATGACACATTTGGGCTACTCGTACCGAACCCTGCATGGTCCAAAAATGGGGATCTGCAAGCGGAATATCGATGGAATGCAGTTGAATAGCATGGCCCATTTGCCGCCAATCGGTGGCAATCATATTGGTAGCAGTAGGGATTCCTGTCGCCCGGCGGAACTCAGCCATAATTTCCCGCCCAGAATAGCCATTTTCTGCACCGCAAGGATCTTCCGCGTATGCTAATACATCATGTTTGCCACGGCACAGCTTAATCGCTTCTTCTAACGACCAAGCGCCGTTGGGGTCAATGGTAATTCGGGCTTTAGAGAAACGCTTGGCTAACGCTATAACGGCCTCCATTTCTTCCTCGCCCCGCAATACGCCACCTTTCAATTTAAAGTCATTAAAGCCATAGCGTTCATAAGCAGCTTCAGCAAGTTCCACTATTGCCTGAGGAGTCATTGCTTCTTCATGGCGAATACGCAACCAGTTGTCTTTTGCCTCGGGAGCACTATAATACGGAAGATCCGTCTTTTTCCGATCGCCTATATAAAAGAGATAGCCAAGCATCTCTACTTCGTCCCGCTGTTGACCTTCGCCTAGCAGTGCAGCAACTGGCACCCCAAGGAATTGCCCCAATAAATCAAGTAAAGCAGCTTCTAGCGCTGTTACGGCATGGATCGTAATGCGAAGATCAAAAGTTTGCAGTCCCCTTCCGCCTGCATCCCGATCAGCAAAACGTTGCCGTACAGTAGTTAATATGTTGTTATATTTACCGATAGGCTGTCCTACCACCAATGGACGGGCATCTTCAATTGTTTGGCGAATTTTTTCACCGCCAGGAACCTCGCCAACACCTGTATGTCCGGCGCTATCTTTTAGGATGACAATATTGCGTGTAAAAAACGGACCATGGGCGCCGCTCAGATTAAGCAACATGCTATCGCGCCCTGCAACAGGAATAACGTGCAACTCGGTAACTACCGGCGAGCCGGAGATACCATTTTTTGTTGTCTCATTATTCATAAAGACACTCCTATTCAGTCAATTTTGTTCAAAGCTATAGACCCATTCTAACGAAGGGTCTATAGCTAATCATCAGCGACTTACCGACTTACCGCTTTACCTCCACGTCGGCCAGTTTTTCGTAATATCTAATCAGACTGCAATGGTCGTTGTCACCCATGCCGTCAACTTTAAGTGCTTGCATCATTTCCATAACCGCGGCCGTAAGCGGCAAAGGAACTCCTACTTCGTGAGAAGTTTCCAACACATTGTTAAGATCCTTAATGTGTAGGTTAATGCGAAAACCGGGTTTAAAATTACGTTCCAAAACCATCGGTGCCTTGGCATCCAATACCGTACTTCCAGCCAACCCCCCACGGATGGCCTTATATACCAATTCAGGATCCACCCCAGCTTTGGTTGCTAATACGAGTGCCTCCGACATAGCGGCAATATTAAGGGCAACAATAATCTGGTTGGCAAGTTTGGTAACATTGCCGGCACCAATATCGCCGGTCCGGACGACCGAGCTGGCCATGGCTTTCATCACGTCATAATACTTGTCAAAAACCTCTTGCTTGCCACCAACCATAACCGACAGTGTACCATCAATCGCTTTAGGTTCGCCCACCGCTTACCGGTGCATCCAGCATCTCAACCCCCTTTTCCGCCAATTTGGCGCAAATTTCGCGACTAACCAGAGGGGCGATCGAACTCATATCAATTAATGCGCTGCCTGGCTTAGCGCCTTCAATGACGCCATTTTCGCCTAGCACTACCTCTTTTACTTGCGGTGAATTGGGAAGCATTGTAATTACAACCTCAACTTGTTCAGCAACCGCCTTCGGTGTGGGCGCCGCCGTTGCGCCAAGCGCACAGACTTCTGCCACCGCCGCCTGGTTGCGGTCAAGTACAACCAGCTCGTAACCTGCTTTAAGCAGGTTTTTACTCATGGGTTTACCCATAATGCCCAAGCCAATAAAACCAATTTTCACTTTAACCATCTCCTCTATCTTAAATTTTTAATTTAATAACCCCATACCAACTAAAACTTCGCGTAAACGTTGCCTTTCCTCATCAGTCATTGGACCAACCGGCGCCATACATGGGCCAGCCTCTATTCCTAACAAGGCAAGCGCTTCTTTAATGACCGCGGGGAAAGTACCAAGTCCAAACGCAATACGCAGTGGCGCCAAGGTAAACTGGAGCCTCCAGCGCGCCTTGCCAATCACCTGCCATATATTTCTCATAAATATCAACACATAGCCTGGGCGCTACATTGGCACAGGATGCTATTGAGCCGGCTGCGCCGTAACAAAGCGCCCCATATATTAGCGTGTCACGTCCCATAAGTACAGCGAAATCATCACGTTCTCGGGTAAGGCGAATATACTCGGCAGTTAACGTCAGATCGCCACTTGAATCGTTAATGCCGACGATATTAGGTATTTCGGCCAGCTTGGCTACGGTTGATGCAGCCAAATTGATACCGGTCTTGGGCGGATTGTTGTAAATAATGACTGGAAGGGATGTGTTGGCCGCAATTGTTTTATAGTGCTCAAACAGCTGATTTTGATTAGGCGTAATAAACATCGGTGTCAGAACCGACACGGCATCAACTCCACATTCTTCGGCTAACTCTGTCAACATTACACTCTCGCGAGTAGTAATGCCACTCGTTCCAGCATAGACCGGCACTCTCCCCTTGGTTTCATCCACAGTAACCTGAAAAATTTCCCGCTTCTCCTCCGGGGTAAAACCATAAAACTCACCGGTTGTGCCAACTACAAACAGCCCATGCACGCCACCATCAAGCAAATAATTAATCAGCTTACGCATTGCTTGTTCGTTGAACTTCCCCTCCGCCGTTAGCGGAGTAATCACAGCGGGAATAATCCCCTTGGCTTGGAACCTCGCTTTCTCTTTACCCTCTGCCTCCATTACGCTACTCCTTTCTATTGGCTAGTGCCTTAAATTTTCAAATACCAATTTCATTTATCGTTCTTTAATTTCATATGTTGAAATTTTATTTTAATAATTCTTTTTTTATTTAAAAAATCCTGCCGTGTTTGTCGTTATATGGAAAATTTTTTTATTCTTTTCTGCAAGTTAATGCTGTCCATTAGTAAACAAAAAATAATGAGGAACGGCTGTTTAAACCGTTCCTCCTCTTGAACCCATACGGGCTGAGATGCGATGCGAATAATCAATTAAAACAGGTACATATTCCAAAAGTTTTTCTAAAGGGTACATGCTGGTAGGACCGGAAATACTAATTCCGGCAACAATATTCCCAGCGGCATCATATAGCGGCGCAGCTATACAATTTATTCCATTGCTCCACTCTTCGCGGTCCAACGCATATCCCTGAAGACGCACGCGCTCAATTTCCTCCAAAAATTCTTTTTCATTAGTTATGGTGTTTAAGGTGTACCGCTTAACCCCTCGCTTAAAAACTTCCTGAGCTTTCTCAGGAGTTTTGCAAACCAAGACTTTTCCCAGCGCGGTGCAATAAATGGGCCTTCGCATGCCGATATGAAAATAGCCATAAGCGCAGTGCGGTGTTTCCGCTCTAGCGACATAAACAACTTCATTATCATCAAGCACGGCCAAATTGACATTGACGTTGAGCATATTCGATAGTTCTTCTAAAAAAGGAAGCCCAATCCGTCTTATTTCCATCGAATTCAAGACTATCCCTTCGTATTTTAAAAATCCCTTACCCAGCGAATAAATTCCCTCTTGCTGCTCAATTAAGCCAAATTCTTTTAAGGTATTTAGCAAGCGGTATGCGGTAGCTTGATTAATCCCGGTCATTATACTGATATCCTTTAGCCTCATTCTAGGCCGTTCGTAAGAAAAACAATTAAGTATTGTTATTGCTTTAACCAGACTATTGTTCAACGCATCTTTTTGAAATTCAGTTGACACAATTATCACTTCCAATTTCATATACTGAAATCATTTTGTTTATTTTAATCATATAGAATAATCGGCCTTTGTGCAAGTAGTTAACAAAAAATTGCACAACAAATTGCATAAAATCGCATGATGCCGAAGTTATAAAAAAACAAAGAGCACCTTGTTACGGGTGCTCATAGG
>NZ_AAWL01000015.1 GCF_000169155.1 Thermosinus carboxydivorans Nor1 | reverse complement strand
TAAAGAGACGAACCATGCCCTCCTCGGCCCCTGTATCGCCGAATACATGTTTATCATCGGCCTGTTGTTTTTCCTTAAATCCCTCCTGAAACAATTTAAGGGCGGCAGCGGCAATATCCAGGACCTCATAAAAGCCAGCAAGCTCTTGCACGATGGAAAGGTATTCCTGGAAATTAGCTTGTTCAACCGTGGCAATAACTTGGCTCTTGATCACTTCCCGGTAACGCTCAACAACATCGGCCGGTGACGGCAATTGTTTACGCACAATGCGCGTTTTTATCGTTCTTTCAATCAGCTTAAGCTGACGGTACTCACGCGGTTCGATGAAGGTGATAGCTATCCCTTTTTTGCCGGCCCGTCCGGTGCGGCCGATGCGGTGGACGTAAGATTCCGGGTCCTGCGGGATATCGTAGTTAATAACGTGTGTGACATGCTCAATGTCCAGCCCGCGAGCCGCTACATCGGTAGCCACCAGAATTTCCAATTTGCCTTCCCGGAACTTTTTCATTACCCGGTCACGCTGCGCTTGGCTAAGGTCGCCATGCAGCCCATCCGCCATGTACCCGCGCGCCTGCAGGGAGGCTACTAGCTCGTCTACGCCTTTTTTGGTTCGACAAAAGATAATGAGCGTCCCGTTGACCTCAACGTCCAATACGCGGCATAACGCTTCCAATTTATCGCGTGCTTCATAGTAATACTGATCAATAAGCGGCACCGTCAATTGTTCTTTGCTTATAGTAACAGTAATGGCGTCCCGCATGTACTTGTCGGCAAGACGCAGGATGGGCGCAGGCATAGTTGCCGAGAAGAGCAGTGTTTGTCGGTCTTCAGCGGGAAGATGCTGTAAAATACTCTCAATGTCTTCGATAAAGCCCATATCGAGCATTTCATCCGCTTCATCTAGAACCAGGGTTTTTACCGAGCCAAGTTTAATCGTGTTGCGACGAATATGATCAAGCAGCCGGCCAGGCGTGCCGATTACTACTTGTACGCCGCCTGAGCGTAAGGCCCTAATTTGTCGTTCAATAGACTGACCGCCATAAATAGGGAGTGTTTTTACCTTCTTAAATTTACCGATCTTGGCAATTTCTTCGGCCACTTGAATAGCTAATTCGCGGGTTGGGGTTAGAACTAGCGCCTGAATATGGCGATGGTCGGTTATGCGTTCCACGATCGGAATGCCAAAAGCGGCCGTCTTGCCGGTTCCTGTCTGCGCCTGGCCGATTACGTCATGCCCGGCCAATACGAGCGGTATCGTTTGACTCTGTATCGGCGACGGCTCTTCAAACCCCATTTCCGTTATGGCAGCTAATACCTTTCTACTTAATTGAATATTTCCGAAAAAACCGTTGTCTTTCAACCTTTTATCCTCCTTTATTTCAACGACCAACATAAAGCCGCAGTTGATTGAGCGCCGCTAAAGCCGTCCGGTGCTTTATTCCGGTTCGTTCACCAAAAAAGCGGTATTCCTGGCAATCGCAGCCAGCCGGTCCGTCCACCGCTATGTATACAAGACCAACCGGCTTAGTCGCTGTCGCCCCGCCGGGTCCAGCAATACCAGTAATGCCAACGCCAAGATCTGTCTTAAACTTGCCGCGAATGCCCTGCGCCATATAGCAAGCCGTTTCTTTGCTGACAGCGCCATAGCGCTCAAGTATTTCCGCCGGCACGCCAACACTGTCTATTTTTATTTGGTTGCTATAGCAGACAATAGCGCCTGTTAAATAAACTGAGCTACCCGGAACGTCTGTTATGCGGCTGCTTACAAGACCGCCTGTGCAGGACTCGGCTAAAGCTAGAGTCATTCCTTTTGCCTGCAGCAGCCTGCCGACAACAATTTCTAAACTTTCTTCGTCTATTCCAAATATGTACTGATCAATGTACTGGCGAAGCTGGTTCTCCAGGCGCATAATCAATTCGTTCGCCTCCATCGCCGAAGCTCCTTTGGCGGTGAGACGAACGTGAATTTCACCGTTTCGGGCTAATAACGCAATGGTAGGATTCGATTGGTTTAAAATAAAGTCCCGAATTTTTTCCTCAAGCGTAGATTCACCAATGCCGTAAGTACGCAACACGCGGGAGACGATAATGCCTTGCTCGCCGAAGCGGCGGATTAGGTACGGCACAATTGAGCGTTCAAACATGGGCTCCAATTCGTGAGGTGGGCCAGGCAGGTGGATAATCGTCTTTTCTCCCTCCTCCAAAATGACGCCCGGGGCCGTTCCCCGTTCATTATCAACAACGATAGCTCCTTCAGGCACCATGGCTTGTCGCACATTATTATCAGGCATGGGCAAGTTCCTTTGTCGAAAAAAGCAGCGGATCCGTTCCAGGCTTGGCTCATGCAAAATAAGCGGCTTATTCAAAAGACCGGCCGATACTTCCTTAGTAATATCACCTTGTGTTGGTCCTAATCCCCCTGACGTGATGACAATATCAGCCCGCGCCAAGGCGGTTGCCAATACCTGTGTCATCCGCTCGCGGTTATCGCCTACCGTTGATTGGTACAAAACATGAAAACCTAAACTGTTTAGTTTACGCGCCAAATAGGCGGCATTCGTATTAACGATTTGGCCAAGCAGCAGTTCAGTTCCGGTGCTGACTATCTCTACTATCATACTACTCCCTCCATTTTTATACATTTCGCGTAAGATGAGCAAATCCTTGCTGAATGAAAGAAAAATAGTAGGGACAAGCCTCTACTATTTTGACGGTTCCCAGCCGGGTCTATATTTTTTCCGCCAACAAATCATAGGTAAAACCCTGTACTACCTTAGCAACAATCAGGTCACCGGCCCTACTGCCTGGCGCCCCTTCTACATAAACACGTCCATCCACATCAGGCGCTTCCCGGTAAGAACGACCAAAAACCACCCCTGGTTGATCGCTTTTACCCTCTACCAGTACCTTTAGCACACGTCCTTCCAACTGGCGATTAATTTCTTCCGAAATTTGGCACTGCAAAGCCATTAGAGCATGGTAGCGTTCCTGTTTGACTTCCTCCGGAACCTGGTCTGCCATGGCCCCCGCTACTGTTCCTTCTTCTTGAGAATAGGTAAAGATGCCAACATGATCAAATTTCTGAACTTGCATAAATTCCTGCAGCACTTGAAAATGGTCGTCTGTTTCCCCCGGGAAGCCGACGATAAAAGACGTGCGGATGGCTACGTCCGGTATGGCTTTTCGAATCTTGGCAAGCAAGCTTTCAATGTCAAAGCGGCTGTCCCGCCGGTGCATGGCCTTTAAAATGTCGTCGTGAATATGCTGAAGTGGTAAATCAACATATTTGCAGATTTTTGGCTCTTTGGCTATTACCTCGATAAGCTCATCGGTAAAGTAGCGGGGATAACAGTAAAGAAGACGTATCCATTCGATTCCCTCAATCTGAACCAAGGCGCGCAACAGCTGCGGCAACTGGAGCTGGCCATACAAATCCCGGCCGTAACTGGTCGTATCCTGGGCGATAAGATTTATTTCCTTGATGCCGTTTGCCGCCAAACGTTTTACCTCACTGACAATGGATTCCTGCGGACGGCTGCGAAACCGGCCCCGTACCAACGGAATAACACAATAGGAACAGCAATTGCTGCACCCTTCGGCAACTTTAACGTAAGCACTATACTTAGGTGTCGTATAAATACGCGGCATGGTTTCATCGTAAATAGTTTCCGTTGGACCAATAACTAATACTCTCTGTCCGGACAGAGCAGCCTGAACGGCTTCCATAATGCGATGCCAAGCTCCCGTTCCGACAATGGCGTCTACTTCCGGCAGCTCATCAAGCAATTCCTGCTGATAACGTTGTCCTAGACAGCCGGCAACGATAAGCGCCCGACAGTTACTTTCCTTCTTATATTCAGCCATTTGGAGAATAGTAGTAATGGATTCTTCTTTCGCCGAATCAATAAATCCGCAGGTATTGACAATGAGAATATCAGCATCACCCGGGTCATCGACAATGGCAATGTTGTTATTGGTTAATATGCCGAGCATAACTTCTGTATCAACTAGGTTTTTCGCGCAGCCGAGGCTGACAAACCCGGCTTTGAGCATTTTTCTCCCTCCCGCTATTTGGGGCTAAATCGCACTGACTGCACCCATTTATCCAATAGTTTGTCTTTTTGTTCGCGTGTCATTGTGGCGGTGTAGTCCCATAGTTTTAAATTCTTAGCCGCGTAATTCCGGTAGGTAAGTAACTCGGGATTGGTAGGTATGAAATAATAACGATTCTTTTGCAAGGTCGCCTGGGCGTTATCGGTTATAAGCCAAGCAAGAAACTGTTTAGCTTCAGCGGCATGCAGCGCTTTTTGGCAACAAACCTGCGCCTGCCAGCCAAAAAGCGGTACCTTCTTCGGGATAAATGATTTTTAGGGGAAACCCTTCATGAATATAGCGAAGGGTTTCCGAATGAACGGCAATGGCAATGTCAGCTTCTCCCATTCCCGCCATTCTTACCGGGGTAGCTAAAAATTTGGCATACTGCACAATTTGTGGATGGATGGTCTTAAGATAAGCTAGCGTTTTTTCTTCACCATAAACGGATATCAGCGTATGCAGCAACGTTTCCGATGCTTCCGCCGCCAAAAAGTCGGTCATAGCCAAGCGCAACCGGGATTCTTTCCCCAAATCGGCCCACCGCGACGGCTGCTTCGGCATGTTTTTAAGCGCATCTAGGTTAACAGCAAAAACAATAGGGTCAAACCAAAGACCGATCCAGTTATCATCATTATCTTTAAAACGTTCGGGAATGAGGTCAGTTTCCTCGGTAGCATACACAGCAAAGACATTTAATTTTTTCGCTTCGACTAGAACATCCCGACTGGCAAGCACTAGGTCAGCCCGTGGCGAAGCGCTTTCTGTCTTTAGCCGGGTGAGTAAATCTTTATCTGTCAGTGGTATGATATTAACTTTAATATTATAGTTTTTTTCAAATTCTTGTCCTAAAACGGCCACTTGCTCCACAGGCAGCGTAGTATAGACGATAAGACTTTTCACATCTGCCTTCCGGTTTCCGGCATAGCCGGCCAAGATTGTAGAACCGACCAAAACAAGGGTTAATAAAAAAACAGAAATTAGAAGTAAAGGCAGATAACGGCGCATCCGGGACCACCTCGTAGCACCAAAATAATGGGATCAGAACAATAATACTATACTGTTAAATGCTTCGGTAAGCAAGAAAAAAATCCTACCATGTTTCATGAAAAAACACAGGGCGCCCCGTGTTAGACAACGGTAATAGGATATACATTTTGACTTATTTCCCGATCTTGCGAATCAACAAGTGTCACACGCAGTTCATAAATGCCTTCATGCGTAAAGTCAACATTCTCTAGTAAGAGACTGTTAATTTGCCGGTATGTGCTGTCTTTTAAAGAAAATGGTCCATTTTCCCCACTGGCTACGACGCGGCCATCAGGAGCAATGATTTCCGTTTTTTCTGTGTAGCTTTGTTGATTGTTCTCGCTGCCGCGCCAAATGGTTAGTACGGTAAAGGGTTGGGAATATCCCATGGTATACTGACTGAATTCATTATGGATGTTATGTCGTCCATTTTCATCCGTCGTCACGCCTTCACACAGTAGGGCCGCCTGCAAATACGGTTTACTATGATGCATGCCTTTTCTTCACCCCCCGCAGCTTTTTGCCAAGTCTTAAACGATTATTTTTACTGGTGCTTTTAAAGTTATTCCCTGTTGTTATAAAATTATGTATAATGTAACATATGGAAACAGCTTACAAGGAGTGATTACATGGACAGGCCTTCGTGGTGGTCTTTTATTCCGGCCAATATACCCTTGCCGCTTTTACTTATCATTTTATACTTGTTTATCATCGCCCTAGGCAACTTGTTCGCCTTATATCAATACATCGCCGTTGAGCCAAACCTGCTCACGGCAATAGGACACTTTGTTTCTGTTTTGCTATACGCCGGACCAGCCTACGGGTTACTCAAACTTAAGCGTTGGGCCAGATCTGTTGAGATTTACTTGTCCCTTTTCTCGGTTGCACTTGGTTTGTTTCTCATGTTTACCGGCGCTTTCGGAATGGCAGTCATGATTATTGTGCCGCATGGACTTATCGCTATTTATTTGCTTACAGACAAATGCCGGGAGTTATTCGGCTTGACGGGAAATAAGTAAATAAAATTCGTGTGTATGCAGCGGGCTAACGTTTGTTAGCCCGCTGCCTTTTTGCTGATCGACGCCGGCTTACAGGAAGACGGCGCTGTTTTCGGCTTACCTCGGGCCTGTCTTGTTCTAACCGAGGCTTTATAAGGCACTTTGGCCCATAGCCGATTAAATCCTGCCGGTTGGCTTTGACCAAGGCCTCATAAACCAAGTCATAATTCTTAGGATCGCGATATTGCATTAAAGCCCGCTGCAACTTCTTTTCATGCTGGTCTTTGGCTACATAAACCTTTTCCCCTGTAAGCGGATTGATGCCCGAATAATACATGGCCGTAGACAAGCTGCCAGGCGTTGGAATAAAGTCTTGTACCTGTTCAGGATGATAGTGAATATCGCGGAGAAATTCGGCAAGTTCAACGGCTTCTTTTAATCCTGCTCCTGGATGGCTGGACATAAAATAAGGGACAAGATACTGTTCTTTGCCTAGCTGTTGGTTTACCCGCCGGTACGCTTCCATAAACTTAACATATACTTCTTTGCCCGACTTACCCATTAGTCGCGTAACTTTTGACGATACGTGTTCGGGAGCAACCTTGAGCTGACCGCTTACGTGGTGCTCGCATATTTCGCGTAGAAATTCATCGTCCTTAGCGGCCAGTAAATAATCATAACGCAGCCCGGAGCGGATAAACACCTTTTTCACTCCCGGCAAACTGCGCAGGGCGCGCAGCAAGGAGAGATAATCCGTGTGGTCGACTGTTAGATTGCTGCACGGGTTAGATCCCAGACAATGGCGTCCCTTACAGGCCCCTCTTTCCGTCTGAAAACGACAGGCCGGTGTACGAAAATTGGCAGTGGGACCGCCTACATCATGAATATAGCCTTTAAAATCGGGCAGTCTGGTTAATAACTTCGCTTCCCGCAAAATGGATTCGTGGCTGCGGCTTTGAATGATCCGCCCTTGATGGGATACAATCGCGCAGAAAGAACAGCCGCCAAAACACCCCCGGTGGCTAACAATGCTGAATTTGACCTCTTGGATGGCGGGTACGCCGCCCTCTTTCTCATAAACCGGGTGATATGTACGCTGGTACGGGAGATCATAAATTTCGTCCATTTCAGCCGTTGTCAGCGGCATCACCGGCGGGTTCTGCACGACAAAGACATCGCCGTGCCGCTGCACCACCGTTTTACCGCGTATGGGATCCTGCTCCAGGTATTGCAGTTTAAATGCTTCGGCAAAAGCTTCTTTACTGGCAATTACTTCTTCGTAACTCGGCACCTGAACATAATCCCACAAGTGATCCAAATTATCGGCGCAATAGCAGGTGCCTTGGACGTCGCGAATATGCCTGACGTCAAGACCGGCGGCAAGTTGAGCAGCAATTTCCTTAATCTGCCGCTCACCCATCCCGTATATAAGTAAATCAGCCCGTGAATCAATTAAAATTGAACGTCGAACCTCATCTGACCAGTAATCATAGTGAGCAAACCGGCGCAAACTTGCTTCGACGCCGCCGATGATTAGGGGAATATTTTTCCATAATTCCCGAATACGGTTGCAATAAACTATGGTCGCCCTGTCAGGTCGCCGCCCAGGCTTGCCGCCGGGAGAATAATTGTCCTTGCTGCGATATTTTTTGGCCGCCGTAAATTTGTTCAGCATGGAATCCATGTTTCCCGCTGAAACCAGTACGCCCAGACGAGGCTTGCCTAATTTCTTGAAATCTTCGGTCGAGCGCCAGTCAGGCTGGGCAATGATCCCTACCTTGTAGCCATATTTCTCCAGCAACCGGCAAATAACGGCCGGACCAAAGCTGGGATGATCCACATAAGCATCACCGCTTACAAATAAGAAATCTAATTGGTCCCAACCCCGCTTTTGCATATCTTCTCTGCTAATAGGAAGAAAATTATTGTCCATGACTTCACCGCTCCAAAAGAAAAAAGCCTTTAAGGCTTTGTAGTAGTATTTGCCGCAAAAGTTTTCACTATGACTTCCCCTTTAGCGCCTAGCTTTCCGAGAGGCTGACCGTTGTGGCTTAGTTCAACGCCACCAGCATTGCCAAGTTTAATAACAATATTGCGCTCCGCCTCCCAGGTGAAAGAATCGCCGGCATTAGGGGTTCCTTCATAAATTTCTTTTCCGTCGGCCGTGACTAACGTCCAGCACGCGTCAGTATATTTTGCCGTAATTATCACCGGTTTTGCCTTTGCCGAGGGCTGGCCGGCAGGCGCTGGTAGCGTCTGCGTGGGTTGCGGTGGTTGGGCCGGGACTGTCGGCGGCTGCACCGGCGCGACGGGAGCAGGCTTAACTTCTGGTGCTGGACTTTTAGGCTGGTGCCCGGCCGTAAACCACCAAACAGCGCCCGCAATGATAACACCCATTACCCCTGCGACAAGCCACTTAACAGGAAAAGCGGAAGAGGATGCTTCCGTCTTCGTCACTGCTGGCTCAATCGTTTGCGGCGTCTGGCTCTGGCGATACAGGTTGACCATCTCTTGGCCGTTAAGGCCCAAGAAATTGGCATAATTGCGGATAAATCCCTTTAAATATACCTCTCCGGGAATGGCCGAGTAATTACCCTCCTCTATAGAATTAATATATAACGCCCGTATACTAGTGGCGTTTTCCACATCCTTGACTGTTAGCCCCCTTTTTTCCCTTTCCCGCCGCAAAATTTCGCCCACAGTTTCCACGCGATTACCTCCTCTGCTCTAAATACTCAACAATTTGGCAGGCCGCTTTATCCAAATTATTAGCATTGACTACCAAATCAAAATAATCCAAGTTGGCTGTTTCATAGCCATACAGGGGGTCATAATAATCAGTCAAAAGGATGCGTACAACATCACGCACCTCGCCGCTCAACAGCTTATCCGACAAGGCCATGACTTTCCTAGTGCCCAGGCGTTTGGCCAACGCCTTGAGACTGGCCAGCAGCGCTTCCGTATTATTTCGGTAAACATCAACATACTCGTCGATGAGGCGACTGACGCGTGTCTCCAAGTCGGCCTGTACTAAAATCTTTTTTCCCCTCCGCATAGCCTGATATAAGACATCGGGAAGATATACATTACCGATTCGTTTACTTTCACATTCCACAACAACATAGCGTTTTTCATTAAGACGCTGTAACTCTTGCAAGAGGAGAGCATCAAAATTTTGCGCTGTCTGTGGTTTTCCCAAACCGACTTGACCAAATACGGAGCCGCGATGATTGGCTAAGGATTCTAAATCAATAACCGGAATTTGTTTTTTGGCAAGTTTACCTAATAAGGCAGTCTTGCCCACCCCGGTTGAACCGCAAATAACAATGATTTCCGGCCGTAATTCAAATGTCCGCAAGCTATCGAGAACAAACCGGCGATAAGCTTTATACCCGCCAATCAATTGGTAAGCTGTTATTCCCATTAAATCAAGCACGGTCACCACTGATTTGGATCGCATCCCGCCACGCCAACAATAAATGATAATTGAATACCCTGTTTGATAGAAAGACCGGATTTGGCTGACAAGCTCAGGAAGTTTGCTTGATACAATGGCTAATCCTCGCTGTTTAGCCTCAATAACACCCACTTGCTTATATATTGTCCCCACTTCCGCCCGTTCATGGTCATTAAATAGCGGAATATTAATCGCTCCGGGTATATGTCCTTGTTCATATTCGCCTGGTGACCGCATGTCAATAAACAAAGGTTTGTCTATTTTTAAAGCATCTTCAAGCGCAATGACTTTATGCAAAAGAATCACCAACACTACATAGAATTCTGGTACTATTCTGCCCCATAAAAAATGGAAGAAAACTTATAAGCATATGCTTCTGCGGTCGGCTATTCCTGCTTAAAATAGCGAGCATATACTTGGTCGGAGGTCATAAGAATTTCCCGAGGTTTACTACCTAAATTAGGCCCGACAATCTTCATTTCCTCCATTGTATCAATGAGCCGCGCTGCTCTAGTATAGCCAATCCGGAATTTACGCTGTAACATAGACGCAGACGCCTGACCTGTTTCCAGCACCATACGGATAGCATCCTCAAGGAGTTCGTCTTGATATTTTTCCCGCTCATCCTTATCTTGAACATCGCCGGCAGTCGTTACCCCTTCCGTGTATTCCGGCTCGGCTTGTTTCTTGATATAGGAAACAAGTTCTTCCACTTCACTATCCGAAATGAAAGCTCCCTGTACACGCAAGGGTTTTGGCGCACCAACGGGGTAAAAGAGCATATCACCTTTGCCCAGCAGTTTTTCCGCGCCCGCCATATCGAGTATGGTGCGGGAATCAACTTGCGACGAGACAGCAAAGGATATCCGGGACGGAATATTGGCTTTGATAATGCCGGTAATGACATCGACGGAAGGTCGCTGGGTTGCCAGCACCAGGTGAAGACCGGCGGCACGCGCCATTTGGGCTAATCGACAAATAGCGTCTTCCACATCGACCGGTGCAACCATCATTAAATCAGCCAGTTCGTCGATTATAATAACGATAAGTGGCAATTTTCCCTCTGAATTGAGGTCATTGTACCGACCAATATCTCTGACACCTGCTGCCGCGAATAAGGCATAGCGCCGCTCCATTTCCTGCACCGCCCATCGCAGGGCGGAAGCAGCCTTTTTCGCGTCGGTAACCACCGGGGTTAACAGATGAGGAATGCCATTATAATTAGACAGTTCCACCACTTTTGGATCTATTAGGACGAACTTTACTTCATTCGGCAACGCTTTAAACAATATGCTGGTAATCAATGTATTAATGCAAACACTTTTACCCGAGCCGGTAGCCCCTGCGACCAGGACATGGGGCATTTTGGTCAAATCAGCTACAATCGGCTGGCCGGCAATGTCCTTCCCCAAAGCAACGGTTAATTTTGAGGAAGCCCGTTGAAACTCCTCACTTTCCAAAACTTCCCGTAACGAAACACTTGCTATATCCTTATTGGGCACCTCAATACCGATCGCTGCTTTACCGGGAATAGGCGCCTCAATACGGATACCCGGAGCAGCCAATTTGAGGGCAATATCATCGGATAAATTGACAATCCGGCTGACCTTGACGCCCGGCGCCGGTTCCAACTCGTAACGTGTAACTGCCGGTCCCTGGCAAGTATTAATGACTTTGGCAGAAACGCCGAAACTGGCCAGCGTCTCTTCGAGCAGGCGTGCATTGTCGGCAATATCCTTCGTCGTCTTACCCGCTCGGGATTTGACAGGTTTTTTTAGTAGCGATAAGGGAGGCAATATATAAGGAGTATTGCCTCCCTTGCCTTGTATTTCTTCTCCCGCGGGCTCAGCCTTCAGAACACGTTCAACCGTTGAAACAGTTGTCTCAGTCGTTTCTTTCCTGGCCAAGTAGTGTTCGCGTTCCTGATCGTAGAATTTAGGAATTACCGGCTTTTCCTCTTGCTCTTCTTCAAGAGTCACCGCGGTTTCGTAACTACCAGCTATGGCTTCGCGTACAGTAGTTAAACCCTGTACCGCCTTTTCCTTGACAAATTGAAGAACTTGCGCAAGGGAATAGGCGGAAACCATAACAAGAGCGGAAAGTACTGTTGCCAATAAGACGATTACAGTCCCGTCAATACCGAATAACTTGCGTAAGATAAACAAAACCATCCCACCGACAAGCCCACCGCCGGGGACAAGACTTTCCGGTAGTATCTCCATGCCAGGATTAATTTTAAAATGGTGCCAAATAGCCAACGCCTGTATATACAGCAGTATTAATCCGAAAAACTTTACTGAATAAACGATTTCACGCCGTGTCCAAATATAACGAGACCCAATTGCTGCCAGTAAAAAAGGGATGACTGCAGCCCCCACACCGAAACTGTGTTGCAATAGTCTTGTAATAAAAGCGCCGACCGGACCAGTGTTAAGTCCTAACAAACTAATCAAAGCAATAATGGCTATGGTAATGAAACAGATGCCTAATAATTCATATTTTAGTTCCGGAGTCAATTCAGGCATCAGCTTGGCCAAAGAAAACCACCTCAACTTTTTATCTTTCTCCAATTTGCTGGGAATTCCTTTATTATTTGTAAAATAAATAAGCACTCCGGCAAAAGTGCTACGGAGTGCTTGCCTTCAAATATTTAAATTACTTTTTTAGCAACGGGTTGGTAAGTCAAAACGGTGCCGGGTTGAAGGTCGGCACGCAGATAGTCCTGTGGGTCTGTCGACAGAATACGAATGACGCGGCACTGGACAGGTGACAGCCGCTCAACGACAACCGTCAGGCCGGCATAGTCGATTTCCTCATAATTAGGTTGAGTATCAAACCCTTCCAGCACTATTTCCAGCGGCAGCACCGTCCATAAAATCATTACTGCTTCAACCCCTTCGTCTCCTTCTGTGTACGAATCAGTTCCTGCAACTTAGCAATAGCTTGCGCCATACCGCCTAACTCATCAATCAGTCCATAGCGAACAGCGTCTCGCCCTACCACGTTGGTCCCGATATCCCGCGACAATTCTCCAGTCTTAAAGAGCAGCTCCTTCCATTTCTTTTCCGTAATTTTGGAATGGCTAACAACGAATCTGTTAATTCGCTCTTGCATTTTTTCTAAATAATCGAAAGAACTGGGGGCACCGATAACTAGACCGGTAAGGCGAATCGGATGAATCGTCATGCTAGCACTTTCAACAATAAACGAGTAATTCGCCGACACCGCTATTGGCACCCCGATACTATGGCCACCGCCCAAAACCAGTGATACCGTCGGTTTAGACAGACTGGCGATAAGTTCGGCGATAGCGAGACCGGCTTCCACATCGCCCCCGACAGTATTTAAAAGCAAAAGCAGCCCTTCAATGTCCGGATTTTGCTCAATTGCTGCAATCTGGGGCATAACATGTTCGTACTTTGTTGTCTTATTCTGTGGCGGGAGTACCATGTGCCCTTCGATCTGACCAATAATAGTCATGACGTGAATGTTGGATTTGGCGGTAGGTACTTCGGAACTACCCATAACTTGGATGTTTTCGGTAGTTGCCGATTTTTTCGCCTGCCGGCTTTTTTTATTGGGAACGTCAGGCTGAACGGGCGCGTTAGGATTTTCCGGATTAGGTCCCGGCGGCGCGACTACCGGATTATCGTTATCTATCATCATATCCCTCCGACTATTTAGTCTTCTTCTAGTATTCAACAGTGAACCTATTTTAATGCAACTAGTACTTACTGGTTCGGGCTTCTTGGTTTTACAGTTCAAATTAATGCCGCCTTGTCCTGTAAAAATAAAGAAAGCCTTGATATCCTCCAGGTTGAGGCTTCAAGGCTTTATACTTGCTTTAGAAAAAAAACCACAAAGTAAACCGGAGCTTCGGTTTCTTACTTTGTGGTATGACAAGTGTTCCGCTATAACTATACTAGCCTAGTCCGGCCGTACTTGCAATTTAAAAATTTTGATGGGATCTATAAGCGAAATTTATGCACATCAAGAAGCTTACTGGACCACCAATTCTTACCATATACTTTTTTATACTTTTTTAAACTTCCATAATGATCGGCAAAATCATCGGACGGCGCCGCGTGCGCTCATAAAGAAATTTACCAAGGACATCACGTACATTGGACTTGATACTGGCCCATTCGGTCACGCCATTGAGCTCGCATTTCTCCAAGGTCTGGCGAACTTTTTCTTTGGCTTCATCCATCAACTGTTCTGACTCACGCACGTACACGAAACCTCTGGAAACAATGTCCGGACCGGCCAAAATCGAGCCGCGTTGTTTATCCATGGTAACAACCATGACAAGAATTCCATCCTGCGATAACTGCCGACGGTCTCTGAGGACAATATTACCCACGTCGCCAACGCCGAGACCATCAACCAGTACTTTTCCGGCTGTAATTTTACCGGCAATGCAACCCTTCTCACGAGTAAACTCCAACACACTGCCGTTTTCGGTAACAAAAATATTCTCTTTGGGCATCCCCAGTTCCTGAGCCAGCTTAGCGTGTTTAATAAGATGGCGATATTCCCCATGCACAGGGACAAAAAACTTCGGCCGGATTAGGTTGTGCATAAGTTTCAGTTCTTCTTGACTGGCATGACCGGAAACGTGAATGCCGGATGTCGCTTCGTATACTACCTCTGCCCCCTGGCGGAATAAATAATCAACAGTTCTAGCCACCAATTTTTCGTTTCCGGGAATGGGCGTAGCCGAAATAATAACCGTATCACCCGGCATAATTTCTACTTTTTTATGATCAGACATGGCCATGCGGGTGAGAGCGGACATCGGTTCACCCTGGCTGCCGGTAGTTACGATGACAATACTTGAGGGCGGATAATTATTTATTTCGTCAATATCAATAAGTACTCCTTCGGGAACGCGTAAGTAGCCTAATTCCAACGCAATATTTACCACATTGATCATGCTTCGTCCCAGAATAGCTACTTTACGCTTATACTTGCAAGCCGTATCAATAGCTTGCTGGATACGGTGAACATTGGAAGAAAAGGTTGCAATAATAATACGCTCGCGAGTGGTACGAAACGTTTCGTCAAAAGTCATACCCACAGATCGCTCACTAGGCGTGTAACCAGGTCTTTCAGCATTGGTACTGTCGGCCAGCAGGACAAGTACCCCCTGATCCCCTAATTCGGCAAACTTGTGAAAATCTGTGACTTTACCATCCACTGGCGTTTGGTCTAGCTTAAAGTCACCCGTGTGGACGATAGTACCGATAGGTGTTTTGATGGATAGTGCCACAGCGTCGGCGATACTGTGGCTCACGCGGATGAAACCAACTTTAAAGATACCGATATCGATTTGATCGCCTGGTTTTACCGAGATTAACTTTTCCCCGGCTACATTGTTTTCCCGTAACCGTCCTTCTAAAATGCCCAGCGTTAATGGGGTGCCGTATACCGGGACATTTAGCTGCTTAAGGACATACGGAAGAGCCCCTATATGGTCTTCATGCCCATGAGTCAGCACGATAGCCCGGACAAAATCCTTGTTTTCCAAGAGATAGGTAATGTCAGGGATAACCAGGTCAATACCCAGCATATCGTCTTCGGGGAACGCCAACCCCGAATCTATCACCAGAATATCGTCACCATAACGGATGACTGTCATGTTTTTGCCGATTTCCCCTAAGCCGCCAAGCGGAATAATTTGAATTTTCTGCGGTTGTTTGGCCAAAAAGAGCTACACCTCCAAGATATTCCAATCAATTGTTATCCGCCGCCCACTACATAAAAATAAAAAAATACGCCCGTTCCATCCACTTGGTTTTCATTATACAATATTTACTAGCTTATAACAAGTAGAAAACCTTGTGCCTACGGTTATTATGCGCAAATCCCCCTCAGCAATACAAACCGCTCATCTCAAGGAGATGAGCGGTCAATTTTTAACCTTCTGTAATTACACCAGAACTCCTAAATCCTTCATGACCTTTTGAATTTGCTCCCGTTCCGCTGCGGTCGGCGACACCAAAGGCAGCCGGAGCGGACCGGCATTTAGCCCGATAAGGTTGACGGCTGTCTTAATAGGAATAGGATTGGTCGTTACGAAAATTACCTTAAAGAAAGGCATCAGTTCGAGATGAATGGCCTGTGCCTTCGTCAGATTGCCGCTATAGAAAGCGGCAATCATCTCCTGCATGCGAGTGCCTACGATGTGAGAAGCTACACTGATAATGCCAGCGCCGCCAACTGCCAGTATGGGCAAAGTAAGGCTGTCGTCACCGCTGTATACCAAGAAATCACTAGGAGTAATGCGGACAATTTCTGATACCTGATCTAAACTGCCGCTTGCCTCTTTTACGGCTACAATGTTTTTGATTTCGGCCAACCTGGCAATAGTCGCCGGTAAAATGTTCGAACCGGTACGTCCAGGAACATTGTAGACAATCAGCGGCAACGCCGTTTCTTCGGCAATAGCCTTAAAGTGCTGGTAATATCCCTCTTGTGGCGGTTTGTTGTAATATGGACCGACAAGCATCGCGCCATGAACACCAAGTTTTTCCGCCTCTTTTGTCAGAGTAATAGACGCACGCGTATCATTGGATCCTGTACCGGCAATAACGGTAGCTTTGTCACCGACAGCTTCCAAAACAGTTGCGTACAGCTTGATTTTTTCTTCTTTACTTAATGTTGCCGACTCACCGGTGCTGCCGGCTACGACCAAGCCGTCCGAACCATTAGCTACAAGATATTTAGCTAATTCAGCCGCTGCCTTATAGTTTACAACTGTAGTCATCATGAAACGGCGTCACCATCGCAGTGAGTACCCGCCCAAAGTTTTTCATAGTTCTCCCTCCTCTTCAATTCGCCAGACCGAATTTTTCGTGAAGAGCCACTACGGCTTTACTAACGTCCATCTTTTTAACTAAAACTGAAATAGACGTATGTGAGTCAACTGTTTGCAAGATAGGTATATTATTCCGGGACAATGCTTCGACAAAGCTGGCCATTACCCCTGGTACTTCCCGCATGCCACCGCCGACTACCGAAACTTTAGCACAGTCGCCGACCGTCTCCACGGCATAACCGAGACTGCGCAGCTTGGCAGCTGCTTTTTCTGCTACCTCTTCCATAACCGTAAACATAATTTGCCCAGGATGAACATTGATTAGGTCAACACTGATGCCGCTGTCGGCCATTGCCTTAAACACTTTGTAGCTTTCGTTATGGGTGGTGGCAGCGTCCAAAGTAATTTTAATCTGCGCAATATTCGGAAGATACGTTACGCCGGTAGCTACTTTATCAGTAACGGCCGTTTCCTGCGTGTCGCCTTTTGCTGTGCTGGTTATTAAAGTGCCGGGAGCATTAGAAAAAGTGGATTTAACCACCAACGGTATGTTTTTTTGCATTGCGATTTCCACGGCCCGCGGATGAATGACTTTTGCTCCCTGATGCGCTAACTGGCAAACTTCGGCGTAAGTGATAGAATCTAAAATTTTAGCGTTGGTCACTATGCGCGGATCAGCAGTCATGATTCCGTCTACATCGGTGTAAATTTCCACCATTTCGGCGTTAAGAGCCGCTCCCAAAGCCGCCGCCGTAGTATCACTGCCACCCCGACCAAGAGTAGTGAATTCGCCGTCGACGGTAACGCCCTGAAAGCCACAAACTACCGGTGTTTTACCCATTCTGAGCAAGCTCAGCAACCGCGAAGGATCAACTTTTAGAATTCGGCTGTTATTAAAATTATTATCGGTAATAATACCGGCCTGACCACCGGTAAGCATAACCGCATCAATCCCGGCTGCTTGCAGGGTGCCTGCCATGACTACCGCCGAGATGATTTCACCGCAATACATAATCATATCTAGTTCGCGGGCAGCAATATGTTTATAGGAGGAACGGGCAAGATCAATCAGGGTATCGGTAGCATAAGGGTCCCCTTTCCGTCCCATCGCGGAAACCACCACAACGGGACTAAATCCCTGTTCCATGGCGCTGTGGATTTTTTGAACAACGAGTTCTCTGACCTTGGAGGATGCGACCGAAGTCCCTCCAAATTTTTGAACAATTAAACGCATCCGTCACACCTCATATTAATTTATGGTCAATCATGTACTCAGCAATCTGCAAGGCATTTAAAGCTGCGCCTTTGCGAATTTGATCCCCTACTACCCACATATTGAGCCCATAAGGAACCGATTTATCCGGGCGGAGCCGGCCGACAAACACTTCATCGCGATTAGATGTATAAAGTGGCATTGGATAGAGCATTTCGGCAGGATCATCCTGCACGATAACACCGGGAAAAGCGGCAAGAGCGCTTCGTGCCTCCTCAACCGAGAGCGGCCCCGCTAATTCTAGGTTAATGGATTCGGAATGACTGCGGTAAACAGGTACGCGAACCGTTGTAGCCGTAATGGCAATGCTATAATCGTTGAAAATTTTATGGGTTTCATGAACCATTTTCATTTCCTCTTTAGTGTAACCGTCTTCAACGAAAACATCAATCTGTGGTATCAAGTTAAAAGCAATCTGGTAGTGTTTGGGCAGGCTGGCGCTCGGCAGGATACGAGCCTCGACCGGGCGGTCTTCCATTATTGCCTTTACCTGGTCAGTTAATTCGTCGATAGCCTCTTTGCCGGCTCCGGAAACAGCCTGATAAGTAGAAACAACAACCCGTTTGATTTTTACTCGGTCGTAAATCGGTTTTAAGGCCATAGCCATAATAATCGTCGAGCAGTTTGGGTTGGCAATAATGCCTCTGTGATTTTTAATTGCTTCCGGATTTACTTCCGGGACAACAAGCGGTACATCGGGATCCATCCGGAAAGTGCTGGAATTGTCTATCACAACGGCGCCGGCTTTAACGGCTTCCGGAGCAAAAACCTTGCTGGCGGGTCCCCCGGCAAAAAGAGCAATTTGCACGTCTTTGAACGATTCGGCTTTTGCTTCTTCGACGGTATATGTTTCGCCTAAAACTTGCATCTGTTTGCCGGCAGACCTTTCCGAAGCAAAGTAATTTTAACTTCCCCACCGGAAACTTTCGCTCTTCAATTAGCTTAATAAATTCCTGTCCTACCGCGCCGGTCGCGCCCAAGATTGCAACATTGTATTTCATAATTCTCGCCTCCAATTACTCAGTTTACTTCATAATGTTTTCCAGTCCGTAGACAAGTCCGTCGACGGTTAAAACCCGCTTGCACGCCAACAACACACCCGGCATGAAAGACTCACGGGAAATGGAATCATGGCGAATCGTTAGCGTCTGCCCAAGACCACCGAAAATGACCTCCTGATGAGCTACATATCCGGGCAGTCGCACGCTATGGATACGAATGCCTTCAAAATTGCCGCCACGGGAACCAGCCAGTTTTTCCACCTCGGCAGGATGTCCCTGCTGCATACTGCCACGGTTCTGCATAATTAGCTCGGCCGTTCGCAGCGCTGTTCCTGACGGTGCGTCCAGTTTTTGATCGTGGTGCAGCTCAATAATTTCCACATGAGGGAAATATTTTGCAGCTTCTTGTGCCAATTGCATCATCAACACCGCGCCTACGGAAAAATTCGGCGAAATTATCGCATTTACACGGCTCTGTTTGCATAATTCCCTTACCTCAGACACATCGGCCTCGCTAAGACCAGTAGTGCCGACTACGGGACAAACACCGTTTTTAATTGCGATACGGATATTGTTCATTACCGTATCGGGGTTTGTAAAATCAACCATAACCTGGGGTTTGGTTTCGTTAATGACTGTTTGCAGGTCGTTGCCAACGGTTACGCCTATTTTGCCTGCACCGATCAGTTCACCGACATCATCAAAATTGGACTTGATGTCTACCGCACCTACAATGCTGAGTTGTTCGTCCCTATGTACCGCCTTCAAGACTTCGCGACCCATCTTCCCATAAGCTCCACACACCATTACCCTGATCATTATCTTTCACCTCCCACAAAAATAAGAAGCAGCCGGTGAACGCTATCTCACCGGCTGCCACTAGTAGACAGCTTAAAAGGGAACAAGAAACACTAGTGTTTCCCCGCCCTTAGTTGAGATAGCGCTCCACCAAAATAACTTTGGTGACAGTGTTACACCTGTTCGGCGCAACACCAGCACGAAAGCTTGGCATTCTTTCGTACTTCGGCGGTCATCCCTTTCCTTTCAGATCCTGACGCCACTCTCCCTGAAAGTACTCTTGAGGACCGCACCTCTACTCACCCTGCGCAGGTTTATTATTCATTTTACGTTCATTGTATAATAATGGTTACACCAGTGTCAAACATATTTAAAAAAATTTATTATTTTTCCTACCGAGCATTATGACTTTCTACGTCCCGAGCACCATTTTGCCGGAGAACTTGGGCCGCTTGCTGTACTTTCGCCGCATCGGACCGGATTACCGCTAAAATTCCGCCTTCGGCAACATGCTGCTCATAGCGCCGACTCACCTCTGCCGGAATACCCCAGTCGATCAACCCTCCGGCAATACCCCCTGCTACCGCGCCGCTCAAGGCCGCGGCAATAGGTCCAGCGGCAACGATCGGTCCAATACCAGGAATAGCAAGAGCTCCAGCACCTACCATGAGGCCACCGATTCCACCCAGTGTTCCGCCGGTAAGAGCGCCGTCGGTAATATCGTCATCAACAAACTCAGTGTCATTTCGCCTTTTACGTTCTTTGGAGACAATATTTATTTCTTCCGTAGAAAACCCCTGGTTACGCAGTTCGCTTACCGCTTTTTCAGCCTGTTGGTGGGAATCAAAGACCCCGATAACCATTTTTACATTCTGACTACCAGTACCAGTTTTGGCAGCTTGCCCTTGAGCGGCCGATTGTGCCGCTGTCTGCGACTGCATGGATGTAGTTTGCGCTTTGGCGTAACTGGTAACAACACTGTTTGTTGCGCCTTGATTTTGTTGGTTTGTATTATTTGGTACCATGGTGTGCCCTCCTAACATTAATTGTGTTGCAATTTAATGTTAGTCTTCCCACCATTCCTTTTAATATTCGTCTTCGTAACGCTCACGTCGCATACCGGCATACAGGCGGTCAAACGCATTGTTTAAGTCAACAATAACAACCTCATCGCCAATCCGTTTAATGGCATGCCACGGAATTGTCGAACTCCGGTTATCGCTGAAGAAACCGAATAACCCGCCGCGGGTAGGTAATATGAGAGCATTTATTCGCCCTGTCTTCCTATCAAAAGACAACTCACACTCATCAATTACGCCTAGCCGGGAACCGTCACCAAGATTAATTACTTCTTTCCCTGATAGTTCACTTAGACGCATAGTATCCTCCCTCTATAAGTTCTATTTATGTAAAAGAAGGTAGAGTTTTAAAAACAGCGGCTGAATAATGGCTACGCCCAAGGAAATTAGCGCCAACGGGTCGATAGCGACAGTCAAAAGTCCCACCGTTGAAGGTATTTCCAATTTTAAAAAAGACACAAGCATAATCAGTGAAAGATATATTCCGCCTGCGGTCGCCACCAGTTCCTGTACGGCAAGCGAAACCGGCGACGGTTTGGTCTTGTTTTCATCAAGCATTTGCCGGTAACGGCACGTCCTAAGCCACAATGACCATGCTATTAGCAGCGTAAGAAGGATAATAAGGCCAATGGCATACATGTAGTCCCCCCCCTACATACTTCTACCAAATGGATATGCAGAGAGACAAAATTTATGTCAAAAAGAAAAAACGGCCAAATGGCCGCTGTCTATTTTCCCGTGCTTCCTATTCCGCCTGTTCTGGTAGCTCCTGCAATACGGTCGTTGTCGACCAACAGGTATTTATTAAAGATGCCTTGGGCAATACGTGTTCCTTTCGCAATTTGCACCGCTTGCGTCCCATGATTGAATACTGCGAGAATAATATGTCCTTCGTTGGTTGGATTATTATAATAATCAGCGTCAATAATACCTTGACCATTAATCAGACTTAAACCGTGCTTGACGGCCAGGCTTGACCGGATATGAATGCTCAAATACTCATCTGGCAGCATATAGGCTTTTAACCCGGTCGGAATAAGCGTAACCGTCTGAGGCGCAGCAACGACATCCTCCGCGGCTGCGAAATCATAACCGGCACTGGCCGCTGTCTGCCGCCGCGGCAGCGCAATACCTTTGTCAATATAGCTCGATACTATTTCAAAACCTCTTTGGCGCATGAACTTACTCCTAAATTTTTAATTCCGGCAATACCGTTTCTTTTACAGGCCCCAAGGTAGTCAGCGACAACGCGCCGGAACCAAACAACCTATTAATGATGTTTCGCAGATCGTCCGCCGTAACTTGGTCAATCTTTTCAACCACTTCATCCACGGTTATATATTTGCCAAGGCGTAATTTCCATTTTACCCAAATTCGCGACATGCGGGCTACTGGAACTCTCTAGACCTAAAAGCAGGTTGCCTTTAAGGCTGTTCTTTGGCCCTAACCAATTCTTCGTCCGAAACCCCGTTAGCCTTTAAATCTGCCAGATTTTGCAAAATAAGTTCCAGAACTTGCGGCGCATTGGCCGGACGGGTGCCCGCATAAACAGTAAATAACCCTGCATCACTGTAATTAGTTTGATAGGAATAGACAGAGTAAGCAAGACCGCGCTCCTCGCGAATTGTTTGAAAGAGTCTTGAGCTAATCCCGCCACCCAAAATATTATTTAAAACATGAACTGCATATATTTCCGGGGCGTCTTGCGGAACACTCGCCGCACTAAGACAAAGGTGAACCTGTTCCGTTTCCTTGGGACACACCTTACTAACAGGTGTAAATGTAGGCTTATCCAAAATAAGTTGTCGTTTTGTTCCTGTCAAGTGTCCCAGATAACGCTCTGCTAATTCGACCAGTTCGTTATGAGACAGGTTACCGGCCGCAGTAACGACGATGTTATCTGGGCGGTAAAAATCGTCATAATAGTCAAGTACCCGTCGCTGGTCAAATCTACTAATAGAAGACAATGTGCCCAAGATATTACGCCCTAAGGGATGACCAGGCCAAACATGATCAAGATGCAAATCATGCACTAGTTCGTCGGGTGAGTCCTCGTACATTTTAACTTCTTCCAAGACTACTTCGCGTTCGCGCTTAATATCTTCAGGGTCGAATTTAGATGCGAGCAGCATGTCGCTCAGAATGTCAATAGCCAAGTCAAGATGACTGTCGATGACTTTGATATAATAACAAGTATATTCTTTGGCGGTAAAGGCGTTAAGCTGGCCGCCTACTGCATCTACCATTTCAGCGATTTCTTTGGCTGAACGTTGATGGGTACCTTTAAACATTAAGTGTTCAATAAAATGAGAAATACCATGGTTATCATCTTGTTCATTGCGTGAGCCGGTACCCACCCAGATACCGAGCGTAACAGACTTTACGTAAGGAATCGTCTCTGATATGACCCTGATGCCGTTGTCTAACAATGTCTTACGGTACATATATAGCTCCTTCTCCATATAGTATCTCAGTTAAATTCTGCCGTTTCGGGAAAAATCCTTCCGGTTGTCCATTATTATATTTCCCTTAGGCAAGAAAAAACAGAGATGTCCAACTAGCGACATCTCTGTTTGTCACTTTATTTGCTATTCTTATTAAAATAGCGGACAATCCCGTTATAAATTCCTTGAGCAATGCTATTGCGATAGGAATCATCCTGGAGCTTTTTAGCTTCCTGGTCATTGGTGACAAAGCCCATTTCAACCAAAATACTGGGCATCGATGTATTGCGCAGTACATAGAAAGTGGCAGGCGCCACGCCCTTGTCTACGGCGTTTGTGGACTCAATTAGCGCGCTTTGCACTTCTAAGGCCAATGACTGCGATCGGCCGCTGGGATAGAAGGTCATCGCGCCAGCAATAGTCGGATCGGGATTGGAGTTTGAGTGAATGCTTACAAAAATATCAGCATGGTTTGCTTCGGCAATATCCACTCTTGCTTGCAATTCTTCGCCTAAAGAGCTTCCTTCCGGTGCTACCGTACGGTCTGTACTGCGAGTCATGATGACATTGGCCCCGGCACGAACAAGTTTATCCCGAAGTTTTAAGGCCACAGCCAGGTTATTATCCGCTTCACGGGTATTAAAAGCAACAGCACCAGGATTGCTACCGCCGTGGCCGGGGTCGACGACAATTACCTTGCCGCGCAGCACGCCTGTATCCTGTATCGGACCGGAAGAAGACGGCGGCAGAGGAGTAACTTTTATTGGCGAAGTCGAGGCGGGTGCTTCCGCCTTTCCACCATTGAAAATATTTAAGATCGGTCCCAAGATTTTGTTAAATAATAGGTCAAACAATTTTTCAAACAGGTTGGCGCCTTTACCGTCAGTAGGCGCCGTAGAGGCAGTTAGCGTTTTCAATACATCATCAACCGGCGCGGCATGCGCGCCTTGCACAGGAGCCAAAAGACCTACTACCAGAACACACAGTAAGCAGTATGATATTATTTTTAGATAATCCACGTAAAACCTCCTAAATATGTTTTAGTGTCTATTGTTTTAATAACTTTGCTTTTAAGACCGACCAGTAATTGGGATCTTCATCGCCCAGTTTCCATAGGGCAGCACCGGCCAGGTCATACTTGTTAATTAAGTCCAGTTTGTAATGCAGGCTCCGGCTGTTTTCAAACCAGACCTGATGGGCGAGTCCGTCCGCACCGGTGTAAGTAAAATGCGGCGATTTAGAAGGCTCGTCCCACTGCATGAGGGCATTATATCGCTTTGCCAGATCCATAACATTAGCGTAAGTCAAGCTTTCAACGCCCTGGTTCGACCAGTCATAGCCGTAGGTAGCAATGCCGAGATATAACTTGTGTTTGGGGATAAACTGCAAAGCGTATTGAATACTCTGTTCCACCCAGCGGATATCGGCAATGGGACCAGCATCACTCCACATACCATGGTTGTCATAGGTCATAATCATAATTTTGTCAGCATACTTACTGAGAGCTGCATAGTCATAAGCGTAAGCCACATCTTTCTGTTCATCCTGTTTGGGAAAAACATCAATGCTGACACGATAGCCCTGCGGTTTTAACCGAGCCGACAACTCCTTCATAAAAGCAGTCAAATTATCACGGTCTTCGGGCGGAACCATTTCAAAATCTATATTTACACCGTCAAGGTTAAATTTTTTGATGTATGCCTCTAGGCTATCAATGGCTTTGCTGCGCAAACTTGGATCGGATAAAACGGTGTGTATGGGAGAGTTAACGGAATTATCTTGTTTGGCATTATTGACGAGAAGCAGCACCGAAATATTATGACGGTGAGCAAAGTCAACCACCGCTGCATGGTCGCGACCGCCCCGGTCGGTTACTGAACCGTCCGCTTGCAGCGTGGCCCAGAAAGGGGCAATAGTTTTCACGGCATCGGTATTGGCGGAAAGGGAGTTAAAGGAAGCCTTATCGCCACTCCACCATTCAGCGTAAAAACCGACAATCTCTTTTGCGCCGGGATGTATCAACCCGCTTGGCAGACCGATTTTATCGGCAGCCCGAGAAGCACCGTTAAACAAGTTGTCCAGGAACTTACCCAAAAAGAGGCCGAGGAGAAGGTCAACCAGACCTTGTCCGGAAGAGGACGTCTGCCCTAATAAATCGGCAATAGAAGCAGCTTGTACAGGAGCCAGAGGTACTAACATGGCAAATACAAAACTGGCAAGCATCAACCAAGTTATCTGAACTTTATATTTGAACATTTTTCGACCCCCCTTTGTTTACCTGGATATTATGATAATTTTTTATGTAAACATACTACCATATTTACGCCATTATAGCAATAAAAAAAACAGGCCTAATTCTGCCTGTTTAACTTATTTGATTATATCGGAAACCGTAGTAATTATATATCCCTTAGCAGTAATTTCTTTAATAAGAACGGGTAAAGCCTTGGCCGTTACTTCCGTAGGATGCATAAGCACAATGGCTCCATTATGTATTTTTTTCATTACCCGATTCCAGATTACTTCTTCTGATGGTTTTTTCCAGTCAATAGTATCAACACTCCACATTATTGTCGTATAACCCAGCTCGGCTGCCGCACTCAACACAGTATCATTATATTCTCCGTAAGGAGGGGCATAGAGCGTGGTTTTTATACCTGTCACTTCTTGGATAAGGTTTTCAGTCCGTAAAATCTGTTCCTGATTTTGCCGTTTAGACAAACTGTTGGGATGGGGGTGGCTGAAGGAATGGTTGCCCAATTCATGACCGCGTTTAGCCAGTTCTTTGAGCATTTCCGGATATCGCTTACCCCAACTTCCCCCAATAAAAAAGGTTATTTTTATATTATGCTGATCAAAGGTATCCAGCATGGCTGGAAGGAATTCTTCGCCCCAAAAAACGTTGCAAGCAAAGGCGACTTTTGGTTGGTTTAGGTTGCCATGAAATATTGGCTGCGGCTTCGAAGCACTTATCGTGTTGATAAGCAAAGGTTGCAAAGCGCCTGCCAGCATGGCGACAGTAAGAAAGACGCTCGTTGCCAAAAACATATACCAATTGGGCAAGCGTTTAATAATAATCCAGCGCCATTTCAACGGTATCACCTCTTCCTTACAAGTGTATTATCCAACATCTCAATTAATGAAAATAAAAAACATAAACCCGAAGAGGTTTATGTTCTTTCTGGGTGATATATTTTTTTGCTGTATTTTGCTGATCTAATCATTACTTTTACTATCGCGCTCAGCCTTGAGAAGTTCTTTACGAGATAGATTTATCCGTCCCTGCCGGTCAATTTCGGTAACCTTTACGAGAATCTCATCGCCTACTTTCACAACATCCTCTACCTTGTTAACACGCTCGCGCGCTAGTTGCGAGATGTGCACCAACCCTTCCTTGCCTGGCAAAATCTCAACAAAGGCCCCGAAATTCATCAGGCGGGTAACCTTCCCCATGTAAACGCCGCCCACTTCTACGTCGCGTACAAGGTTCTCGATGATACGAACTGCTTTTTTGCCGGCTTCCACATCAACAGCGGCGATAAAGACCTTGCCGTCATCCTCGATGTCAATCGTAACGCCCGTTTCATCAATAATCTTCTTGATCGTTTTTCCACCCGGACCGATAACATCGCGAATCTTGTCGGGATCAATTTCCATGGTAATAATTCTGGGAGCATAAGGCGATAGTTCGGGTCTAGGTTCTTTGATAACTTCCAACATCTTATCTAAAATAAACAACCGGCCGCGGCGAGCCTGTTCCAGAGCGTCAGCCAAAATTTCTTTCGTGATGCCAGAGATTTTAATATCCATTTGGATAGCGGTTACACCCTTGGCTGTACCTGCTACTTTGAAGTCCATATCGCCGAGAGCATCTTCAATTCCCTGGATATCGGTAAGAATGGTGTAATGATCGCCTTCCTTCACGAGCCCCATGGCTACGCCGGATACAGGAGCCTTGATCGGCACCCCGGCATCCATGAGGGACAGAGTGCTGCCACATACGCTCCCCATAGAAGTTGAGCCGTTAGATTCTAAGACTTCCGACACCAGCCGGATAGTATACGGGAATTCCGTTTCCGGGGGAATAACCGGTAGCAGCGCCCGTTCTGCCAGCGCCCCATGCCCGATTTCCCGTCGTCCAGGCCCGCGGGCAGGTCTCGTTTCCCCTACACTAAATGCCGGGAAATTGTAATGATGCATATAGCGTTTAGACTCTTCGACACCGAGCCCATCCAAAATCTGTTCGTCGCCAATAGCGCCTAGAGTTGTTACCGTCAACACCTGCGTTTGGCCGCGTGTAAACAAACCTGAGCCATGTGTTCGCCGCAGCAAGCCTACTTCACAGCTTATCGGTCGAATTTCATCTAGCTTCCGACCGTCCGGTCTTACTTTATCGATGGTAATCATCTTCCGAACAATTTCTTTGAGAACTTTTTGCATAACATAGGCAATATCCTTAGCATTGTCCGGATATAGGACTAAAAAGTGTTCGGTCGCCTCAGCCTTCACCTGCTTGATTTGCTCTTCCCGCATTAACTTGTCGGGATTGGTGACGGCATCTTTTAGTTTCTCGGTAACATATTCGCGCACGGCGGCATCAATTTCTGGCGGTACTTCATAAAGAGGAATTTCCCGCTTAGGTTTGCCGACCTCGGCAACTATTTTTTCCTGAAAAGCGACAATTTCCCGAATGACATCATGTCCGAAGGTTATCGCGTCCAATATTGCTTCTTCCGGCACTTCATTGGCGCCGGCTTCGACCATTAAAACTGCGTCCTTGGTGCCGGCGACGACTAGATTAAGGTCGCTACGCTCTTGTTGTTCCACTGTGGGATTAATAATAAACTGACCGTCAACCCTGCCTACCCGTACGCCGCCAATTGGGCCGTTAAAGGGAATATCGGAAATGGAAAGTGCGCACGAAGCCCCAATCATGGCCGGAATATCCGGTGGGTTGTCCTGATCCACGGAAAGCACGGTAGCAACTACATGGACATCATTCCTGAATCCTTCAGCGAATAACGGTCGAATTGGCCGGTCAATCAGACGACCGGCGAGGATGGCTGCTTCGCTGGGACGTCCCTCACGCTTAATAAATCCGCCCGGTATTTTACCGACAGAGTATAGTCTTTCCTCGTAGTCTACCGTCAAAGGAAAAAAGTCGATGCCTTGCCTGGGCTCTGCAGAAGCGGTAGCTGTCACTAGAACGGCCGTGTCGCCATAGCGAATTAGGACGGCGCCATTTGCCTGTTTTGCCATTTTGCCCGTTTCTACAACCAGCGCCCTTCCCGCAAGCTGCATCTGAAAAGTTTGCATATTCGGTTTTCCTCCTCTGAACCCCTTTTCTCTTTACCAAAGTTTAACTGTTCGACATTTTTTTTATTATTCCCTCTTTTATAAGCCGCTAAACTTAAAAAATAAGCAAAAAAGCGGGAAAAACCCGCTTTTGTTTATTTTCTGAGGTTGAGTTTTTCAATGATGGAACGATAACGCTCAATGTCGTTGTCCCGCAGATAATTCAACAAGCCTCTACGTTGACCAACCATCTTTAGAAGACCACGGCGCGAATGATGGTCTTTTTTGTGCTCTTTGAGATGCTCGGTCAGGTAGTTAATTCGCTCGGTGAGAATAGCAATCTGCACCTCAGGTGAGCCTGTATCGGCTTCGTGAAGACGGTACTTCTGAATAATCTGCTGTTTTTGTTCCGGCGTCAACATATAGTCACCTCCTTTATTTCGCTATCCCCATAGCCAAGACAATCGTCGGAGCTTCGACTATCCTCGCTAAGGTTCTACTCCTATGTACAACAAAGAGACAAGCTCACGCATACATAAGTCAATAAAATTTTACCATAAAGTGAGATCCCTGTAAAGGCTAAACACCAGGAAAGGCTTGATGGTAGGTGCGTGCCAGTTGAATATCCTGGCTGATCTGGCGTTTTAATTCGTCGGCGTTGGCAAAAACCATTTCACCGCGTAAACGTTCCCAAAATGTAACCGTTACGGTTTGGCCATATAAGCTTCCTTCAAAACCAAAAAGAAATACCTCTACACGCCGCTGTTGGCCGTTAAAAGTTGGGTTACGCCCTACGTTGGCCACGCCATCATAGTGTATATCTCCGGCCAAAAGTCGTACGACATAAACCCCGTCGGCAGGCAGCAACATGCCTTCGGCCGTTTTAATATTTGCTGTGGGGTAGCCTAGAATACGTCCGCGGGCTTCTCCATGCACCACTTCCCCCGAAAGAAGCGGTGGGCGGCCAAGAAACTTCCTGGCTTCAGCCACTTTTCCGGCGGCAATAAGGCTACGGATGTAAGTACTGCTAACAAGTTTATCATCTATGCACACGGCTTGTTCAATTTGAACGGAAAAACCTGCCTTAGCGCCAATTTCTTTGAGTGTTTCTGGAGTACCGGCGCTTTTATAGCCAAAAGTATAATTTGGTCCTACAACTATGTGAACAGGAGATAAATGTTCCACTAATAAGTTTACGAACTCGTAGGGCGATAATCTTAAAAACGTAGCTGTAAATGGAATACTAACCAGAAGATCAACGCCTAGTTCTTCAATCAACCGGGCCTTGTCTTCCTGCGTTAGCAAGAGGGGTGGACACCGCTCAGGAGCAACAATTGATAACGGATGGTTGCTGAAAGTAAATACCACACTGCTGCCACCTGCGACTCTGGCCAATTCCACGGCTCTGCGAATGATCCGTTGATGGCCAATATGGACCCCGTCAAAAGTGCCAAGAGCAATAGCCGTTTTTGAGTAAATTCGACCCAAGTCGCCGATTTGGGTAACGATTTTCATCAGTAATCTCCCCGTGTTTAGCCCTAATATGACTAAGTTAGTCGCCGGGATTGGTGCACACGATTTTAACAGGCCGCAGCGGCGCCCCAGGTCCTTGTTTTTCGCCTATGCCGATAAACTGTTTCTGGTCATTATATAACCGAATCATTCCCTGGTTGCGGCAGTCTATCCGGACTGCCTGGCCTTGAACAATAGCCTTGGCTTGCGCCACCGTCAGAAAAATTGGCGGAAAATGAGCAACAGCCAAATCAGGCGCCTGTAAGGCCCGTTCTTTTTCCGCGGCAATTTCTTCCAGCGTTAAGGCCTCAGTTAGCTGAAAATTGCCAACCCGGGTACGGACCAAAAAGGACATCACTGCCGGACAACCGAGACGGCGGCCAATATCAGTGCAGAGAGTCCGGATATAGGTGCCTTTGGAGCAGTCTACATCGAAATATATTCTTTGTTCCCGGACAGCAATAAGCTGAATTTTGTTAATTTTGATCCGGCGCGGTTGCCGCTCAACAATAATGCCTTGACGCGCCAAATCATAAAGTTTTTGACCCCCGATTTTGATTGCCGAGTACATGGGCGGAATTTGCTCAATTTCTCCTGTAAATTCTTGCAAGAGAGCATCAAGATCGCTAATAGGCGGCAATACACAAGGAGCAGTGCGGATAATATTCCCCGTATCATCGCCTGTATCGGTTTCACGGCCGACTGTCATTTCTACCCGGTAACTTTTGTCAGCGTCAGCAGTATACTCTATGAGTCGCGTCGCGGCACCAACAAATACAGGAAGCACACCTGCCGCGGCTGGGTCAAGCGTACCAGCGTGGCCCACACGTTTTACACCGTAAAGGCGACGAACGAAAGCAACAGCATCATGCGAAGTCATTCCAGGCGGTTTTAAAATATTGAGAATGCCTTCGGCCATATCCTCACTCCTGTAGGGCACGGATGGCTGCCTGAAAAACCTTGTCTTTAACAACTGCCAAAGAACCCCTTATCGTGCAGCCAGCCGCACGAGCGTGACCGCCTCCGCCAAAAGACAAGGCCAGTCTGCTAACATCGGTCTTGCGGGAACGGAAGCTAACGCGTACTGTCTCCTCATCAATAACTTTAAACATTACGGCAATCTCTACGCCTTCAATGTTACGGGGGTAGTTGATAAAGCCTTCAGTATTTTCCGCCCCTTCAGCATAGGAATCAACAGTTATCGCGGCAATTCGCCCGTCATGATGTAGTTCTAAGGTATCCAACGCTTTCGTAAGCGCAACAATACTATCTAGCGGCTTTGTTTCCAGGTTCTCGGATATGATATGAGGTTGGGCGCCTTTTTCCACAAGCTCAGCGGCATAACGCAGCGTCGTTGCCGTTGTATTTGCATAACGGAAAAATCCACAATCGGTAGCAATAGCTGTAAAAAGGCAGCAAGCTACGACGGCGTCAACCGGTAAATTTAGCATTTTGAGAAGTTCAAAAACGATTTCTCCTGTTGCCGCCGCCTGACTGTCCACATACCAGTAATCAGCAAACTTCGTATTGGAAATGTGGTGATCAATATTTAAAACCGGCGCCCTTACCATTTCTTTGACTCGCCCAATCCGTTCCTCATCGCTAGCATCGAGGACGACTAACAAATCAACGCCGTCATGGAACGTCACCGGCCGGCGTATTTCCTCATATCCAGGCAAAAATTGGTACATTGCTGGCACTGAATCATCGAGCAGCATAGTAACTTCTTTACCTGCACGGCACAAACAGGAATAAAGCGCCAACATTGAACCCAAGCAATCGCCATCGGGATGAATATGGGCCGTCAACACCAAACGCCCAGCCTGGTTTATTTTGGCGGCAACATCATATAACGAAATTTCCATATTCACTGACTCTCTTCGTGTTTGATTTTGTTTAACAGTTCCTGTATCCGCGCGCTGTACTGCAGCGATTCATCCAAGTGCAAAGATAATTCGGGAACGTGCCGAATGCCAAGATGCTTGCCAATCTCTGTTCTAATGTATCCCAAGGCCCGGTGGAGGCCGGCCCATGTTCCCGCTTTTTCTTCATCGGAACCCATGAGGCTGAGAAAAATTTTAGCGTAGCGCAAATCGCCGGATACCTCGACACGAGTAACCGTAACGAAGCCAATGCGTGGGTCTTTAAGTTCTGTCAAAATGATCTTACTGACTTCCTGTTTTATAAACTCCTGTATCTTTTCGACGCGCAACTGTCCCATGTTTAACCACTCCCAGGGGCAGACTATTTAACCACTTCCATGGCAAACGCTTCAATAATATCGCCAACTTTAATATCGCGGTACCTTTCGATAGTAATACCACACTCAAAACCGGCGGTTACTTCCTTAACATCATCCTTAAAACGACGCAGCGACTCTACTTTTCCCTCATGTACGACAACTCCGTTCCGAATAACGCGGACTTGCGAGGAATTAGTGATTTTTCCCTCCAGAACATAAGAACCGGCAACAAGGCCTTTCGGAATGGAAATGACTTGCCGCACCTCTACCCGGCCCTGGAGAACTTCCTTGTATTCCGGGGCAAGCATACCTGTCATGGCCGCCTCGACGTCATTGATAGCATCGTAAATAACGCGATAGGTGCGGATATCTACCTTCTCGGCTTCAGCCGCTTTTCTCGCGTTGGCATCAGGACGAACATTAAAACCAATAATCAGAGCATTTGATGCCGAAGCCAGCATAACATCTGATTCATTAATGGCGCCAACACCGCCGTGAACAATATTAACACGTACCTCTTTGTTCTTCAGATTGACTAACGCCTGGCGCAAAGCCTCAACTGATCCCTGCACATCAGCCTTTATGACAATATTGAGATCTTTAATATTGCCTTCTTGAATTTGTTTGAACAAATCGTCAAGCGAAACTTTCTGCGCTTGCTGAAGTTCTTCGGATCGCTTTTTGGCAAGGCGCTTTTCCGCAATGCTCCGTGCTTTCTTTTCATCATCGACGGCTACCAAAATATCCCCGGCTTGGGGAACATCGGACAGACCAAGCACTTCAACCGGAGTAGCAGGCTCGGCTTTCTTGACCTTGTCACCCCGATCGTTCACCATTGCCCGCACCTTACCATAAGCCGTTCCAGCAATGATGATATCGCCGACGCGGAGCGTGCCTTTTTGAACGAGAACAGTAGCCACCGGCCCCCGGCCTTTGTCCAGTTGCGCTTCGATAATTGTTCCGTAAGCAGGACGGTTAGGATTAGCCTTAAGTTCCTGCATTTCGGCAACAAGCAAAATCATTTCCAGAAGGTCGGCAAGACCCGTCTTTTTCAACGCCGAGACAGGTACCATGATCGTATCGCCGCCCCAATCTTCGGCGATTAGCCCGTGTTCGGCCAATTGTTGTTTGACGCGGTCAGGGTTAGCTCCCGGACGGTCTATTTTGTTAATCGCTACAATTATTGGCACCTTAGCAGCTTTAGCATGATTAATTGCTTCAATCGTCTGTGGCATTACCCCATCGTCAGCGGCCACAACAAGGATGGCAATATCGGTCACCTGAGCGCCGCGGGCCCGCATGGCCGTGAACGCCTCATGGCCTGGCGTATCTAAAAAGACAATTTTTTTCCCTTGATAGTTGACCTGATAAGCACCAATATGCTGCGTAATTCCCCCAGCTTCAGTGGCCGTCACATGGGTTTGACGTATTGCATCCAGGAGTGATGTTTTGCCATGATCGACATGCCCCATGATCGTAACTACCGGCGGTCGCGGCAACAGGCTACCAGGGTCGTCTTCAATTTCGGGAATTTCCGTGGGATCTTCTTCTGGCGGTAGTACCTCAACCTTTACACCAAACTCTTCCGCCAAAATCGTAGCCGTATCTAAATCCACTTCTTGGTTGATAGAAGCCATGACGCCGAGCATCATCAGTTTTTTTATAACTTCGCTGACCTCACGGCCTAACTTGCCGGCTAGTTCTTTAACAGTCAGCGGCTCTCCGAGCTTAATTGTCTTCGGTTTTGGCGGTTCGGTTTTCGCGGTGGATACCGACGCTGACGGCCTAGTGTTGGGATTACCTGTGGCATGTTGGTCTTTGCCCTGCTGTTGTTTGGGCCCATTGGCGCCCCGCTTTTTATTATTGTTGGCCTGAACTGGCCGCCGTGCCCCCTCGTTATGCCACGTGCCACTATCGTGCTGCGAACCGGTCGGTCGCTGACCGGGTGTTTGCTGCGACCGCTGAGGTTGAGATGACTGTTGTCCCCTCTGATTCTGCTGTGGCGTTTGCTTCGACCGCTGGGGGCTATGCTGCTGTTTACGCTGCTGATTGTGCTGGTTATACTGAGCTTGACGGTTTTGCTGATTTGGTTGGTTTTGTTGATTTTGCTGTTTCGGGCGCGACTGCTGCCCGGTATGCCCCACAGGCTTTGTTTGCTGCTTAGGATTAGACTGCTCGCTCCTTGCTTCCTGGGAACGCTGCGGTTCACCACTATGCCGGGTTTCAATTCCCGAGCGGGACTGTTTTGTCAAGCCACTCCGACCCGGTGCTTCTCCCACATCTGAATGAGATACCTTTTCGGCATCGGCCGGTTTGGAACCATTATTTTTTTCCGCTGTCGGCGCTACGCCGGCCTTACGTGCAAATGTCCGGTCGATAACAGCCTTAGCAGCGTCGTCGACGCTGCTCATATGATTTTTCGCCGTAATATTATTGCGAGCTAAAATATCTATGATGACCTTGCTAGTTGTGTTATATTCCTTGGCAAGCTCATATATCCTGTATTTGGACATTGATCCACCCCCATTTTCTTTCTCTCCCTAAAATATTAGTCCGACAATAACTCAAGCAGAGCCTTGCTGAAGCCATCATCAGTCACAGCCACGGCAGCACGCACACTTTTGCCAAGTGCGAAACCAAGTTTTTCCTTTGACAATTTAACCGAAAGCGGCACCTGATAATAGGTTGCCATGTCCCGGTACTTTTTTTTTGTTCCATGCGACGCATCTTCCGCCACAAGTAGAAGTTTAACCTGACGGGACCGGACTGCCTTTTCCACAGCAAATTCTCCGGATACAACCTTTTTGGCTCTTTGCGCTAAACCTAATAGTGAAATAATTTTTTGTTCATTCATGGCGATCAAAGCGTGCTCGTAATTCTTCGTAAATAGGCGGTTCGATCGAGTGTTTCAATGCCCGTTCCAGCCGTTTTTCTTTAAAAGCTTTGGTAAAGCATTGCTCATTATTGCAAAGATAGGCGCCCCGACCTGCCTTTTTCCCGGTAGTATCAATGAGAACCTCACCGGTTGGCGTGCGAACCACCCGGATTAGTTCCTTTTTGTTTTTCATCTCTTGGCAGCCAACACAAACACGTTGTGGAACTTTTTTTTGTTTCATTTGTTTCCTCCGCTATCACGTGGTCGACTGGACTTGCGACTCACTCTTAATATCAATTTTCCAGCCAGTTAATTTAGCGGCCAGCCGGGCATTTTGACCTTCTTTGCCAATTGCCAAGGATAATTGATAATCCGGGACTACTACCTTAGAAACTTTTTCTGTTTCATTTACTTCCACTGAAATAACTTTAGCCGGGCTCAGGGCGTTGGCAATAAATTTAGCCGGGTCGCTGCTCCATTTTACAATATCAATTTTTTCGCCCCTCAGCTCGTTTACAATAGTCTGAACCCTCATGCCCTTATGCCCAACACAAGCACCTACAGCATCCACGTTTTCATCACGGGAATGAACAGCGATTTTAGAACGCATACCCGGTTCGCGGGCTACTGACTTAAGTTCAACAACACCATCGTGGATTTCGGGTACTTCCAGCTCAAACAACCGCTTCAACAACCCGGGATGGGTGCGGGAAACCAAAATCTGCGGCCCTTTTGTCGTTTTCTTTACTTCTATTATGTACGTTTTTAGCCGATCCCCGTGCTTGTACACTTCTCCGGGAATTTGCTCCGAAGGCGTCAAAATAGCCTCGGCCTTGCCCAAATCAATATAGACATTTTTCTGTTCAATACGCTGGACAATGCCTGTTACGATATCGCTTTCTCGGTTAGAAAATTCCTCGTAAATAATGCCGCGCTCCGCTTCCCGAATCCGCTGTACAACCACCTGTTTAGCCGTCTGGGCGGCTATTCGGCCGAAATCTTTGGGTGTTACCTCAATTTCCACAACATCATCCAGTTCATACCGTACATCAATGGCCCTCGCCTCTTCCAGCGACATCTCAAGCCTGGGGTCCTTGACAACTTCTACCACTGTCTTACGGGCATAAACATGAATTTCGCCTGTTGTGCGATCAAGAGAAACCCGCACGTTTTGTGCCGAGCCGAAGTTCCGTTTATAAGCCGAAATAAGGGCTGCCTCGATAGCGTCAAACAAAATTTCTGGCGCAATTCCTTTTTCTTTTCCTAGCTGTTCAAAAGCTTGCATGAATTCCGCATTCACCATATCTCCCCCTATTCAATTTTCTTCCTGGACTAAAATTCAAGGTACAGTTTTACCTGAGCTGTTTTGTCCCGCGGCACACTAAGAGCTGTACCGTTCACATCCAAGTGAATATCCGTTTCCGATATGCCCGTTAGAGTCCCTACTACTAGTTTACTGCCGTTTAATGGTGCAAAAGTATGAACCTCCACTTTTTCGCCAATATGCCGGATGAAGTCGCGGTCTTTTTTCAATGGTCGGTCGAGACCGGGCGACGAAACTTCTAGATAATAACTTTCTTTAATTGGATCCAACTCGTCCAGTTTAACTTCTAACTGTTCACTAACCCATTGACAGTCCTCAACCTCGATACCGCCGGGTTTGTCCAGAAAGACGCGCAAATACCAGTTTCTCTCCTTCACATATTCCACATCAACCAATTCCATATTTGTATCAGTGATAATATCTTGAACAAGCCGTTCCACCAGTTTTTCCACCTGTTGCCTGGACATTGAAATATTACCTCCGTAATTGTCATTACTGTTAGTGTTGCCTAACAGTACAAGCCTTTATACCCTTTATTTGGCAGAGCTGAGTTTGCGGAGTAAGATGAAAGAGTGGGCAATACACCCACTCTTTAGACAGAATTTAACATACTAGAGTTATTATACCACGGTCAGTTACTTTTTACAACATACAACCCAAAATTACCCATAAAAATAAAAATGCCCAGGATGCTGCTTCCTGGACATTTTTATTTTTACTCCCCGGGGCTGATAGCTCCTACCGGACAAACTGCTGCGCAAGAACCGCAATCAATACATTTTTCACCAATAACGTATTGCGTGTCGCCTTCCGAGATGGCGCCAACCGGGCAAACAGATGCGCAAGCACCGCATTTAATACATTCACTGCTGATTTTATACATTGCCTTTTCACCTCCCATATATTGCTAACCTAATTATAACATATACGCGGGGTAACTACAGTGACGAAAATCACTTCGAACAGTTAATATTAATATTACAGCTTTGCCATATTCTTATGCCTTAAATACTGCTATTCTTTGTCTGTAAAAAAATATCTTTCAATTTGCTCACGGTAGTAATAAATGATCACCCCAACCAAAATGAGAAGAGAAGTAACGGCAACTGTTGCGCGAAGACTACGCGTTAAATTCTGTCCGAGAATTGAATAAAGCACAATAGCAGGGATCTGACCAATACCGGTGGCAACAATAAAATGCCACAGCGATATTGCCGTAAGTCCTGTGCCGTAACTAACAACTTTAAACGGAACAACCGGTGTCAGACGGGTAATAAAAACCGCAAGTACACCATGCTTCTTGAAAAAAGTATCCATAAGGTCAAGATATTGGGGTTTAACAAACCGCTCCACCACAGGACGCCCATACCAGCGGGCAATGCCGAAGTCCAAAGTGGCGCCTAATAAAGCGCCAATCCAAGAATATAAAGCGCCATATTGCCACCCGAAAATCCAGGCGTTAGTGATCGTAATCGCCAGACCGGGAACTAGCGGCAGCATGGACTGGATAGTCATCAACGCAATTGTTGTAAGCGGCGCCCACATGCCATAAGAAAGGATAAACTGTCGCAATCCCTCAAAATCCCGACAGCGCAGGTAGAATATTCCGGCATCAATGAACTCTTGCAACCCAGGCATATAGTAGTAGGCGACAATAGCCGATCCTAATACGCCAATTTTAATTAAAGGCATCTTTGTGAATCCCGAATCAGCGATGTCAATCACCTCCCTACTACAGCAATCCTTTGCCTGCTAAACAAACCCTATAAATGACCACTGATACATTATACGTAAATTTGCCAAAATCCTGCCTGGCAAAATAATAAAAAAACCGAGCGTGTCAGCGCTGCTCGGCTGGGTCTTCCTGGTCTTTCTGCCCTTTTGGGGCAATAGGTTTGGTATGATAAAATTCATACGGTATGGCATCCGTCCGTTCTACAATACCGTGATGTTCATTACAATTGGGAAACAGAGCTTTATAATCGTAAGACCCAGGGATATCTTGCGGCGAATCAGAACTGCCGTACCGCAGGACAGCCTGAAGAGCATCTTCGCCATCAAACCCAACAAAATTAAATTTCGCCATATCCAGGAAAGTACGATGAAAAGGAGGCTGGAGCACATCCTCTTCCAGTGGCCGGGGAGAAGCAACATCTTTGTCCCCGTATTTTTTTTCGCAAACAATGCACCTTGCTGCATAAGGAATGGCTTGAAGCCGCTCAATGCCAATTTCGCGCCCGCAGTTATCGCATATGCCGTAATTTCCTGCCGCAACCTTCTCTAAAGCATGTTCGACCTGCTCTAAGAGGAGATGGGCATTGTCACGGAGCGCTAAATCCTTACTGCGCTCGAATAATTCGTCACCGATATCGGCCGGATGATTATCATAAACCGATAATTCACCGATAGAATCGGACATGGTATCGCCGATTCCGCTCTCTTCCAACCGGGAAATCTGGCTGAGCAAACGCGCTTTTTCCTTTTCCAGCCACTGCACCAAGGGTTTTCGATCCTTCTGATCCAAGCCAACCCCTCCCTAGTCAATAATCTTTGCTACTTCTGCCACCCTTAATCGTTCTTTTATGCCAGGCGTCTGCTCAATGCTATATCCCAAACAAATAATGGCCACTGCTCTCAGTCTTGGCGGCGCTTCCACAATCTGCTGCACTTTCACTTCATCGAACGCCCCTACCCAACACGCACCTAACCCGAGGGCGTTAGCGGCTAACAGCATATTTTGCGCCGCGGCAGCTGTATCTTGCAAGCAGTAGAGTTGTGCTCCCCGTTCGCCATAGCGTTCGCTTGAACGGGCAGGATCGGCCAAAATAACAACAACTACCGGTGCTTCGGCCACATACCGCTGTTCAAAACAGGCTTGCGCCAATTGCTGCTTTGCCTTGCTATTTTTTACAGCAAAAAAGTACCATGGTTGAAGGTTGCCGGCACTGGGGGCCCAACAAGCCGCTTCAAGAATCCGGGTGAGAGTAGGCTCCGGAATGGGGTCGGGTTTAAAACTGCGTACACTGCGGCTCTCTCGCATACAGTCAAAAACATCTTTGGTCACAATGCTTACCTCCTCGCTGATCTTGCTGTGGAAATTTTATTTAAAATTTGCCATTTTTCATTTCAACTATACGGACAACTTCCGCGACAAAATTGCCAATTCCAGGGATATTGAGCAAAATCAGCCGCCGTAATAATTCAAGCATCATAGCAAAAATAATTGTTGCGCCGATAGCAATCCCCAGGCCACGGGCAATGCCGGCCACAAAATTGAGAAAAATTAGTCTTGCCGGTTTCTGGAGTAATTCAATATAGTCAGCGATCCGCAATGCCTCCAGGTGACGTACCAGTTTCTCCAGCTGCAGTTGCATGAATTCCGCGTCATTTGTTTTTCTTTCCATCGACCGTCGTCCTCCACAAAGACTAGTATCCCCCCGGCAACAAAAAAAAACCGGGCCAAGCCCGGTACACGATTACTTTATTTTGGGAGCTGCCGCATAACATCGGCGCAGCGCTGACATAAGGTCGCGTATTCGGCATCTTGCCCCACGGTTTCACTGTAAATCCAGCAGCGTTCGCATTTATCGCCCTGCGCGGGAGCAACCACGATAGCAAGTTCCATATCTGCCGAACGGAATGCTTCAGGTGGCGCGTTTTCCACTCCCGCAATCAGATTTACGCGAGAAACAATCAAGACAGCTGCCAAATCGACTACTTCTTTAAGGGTTGCTAACTCTTTGCCGCCAGCGTAAATATCTACTGCCGCATCAAGGGAATGGCCGATAACCTTGCTCCGGCGGGCATTCTCCAAGGCCTTGGTAATTTCGCTTCTGATCTCAAGAATTCTATCCCATTTGGCTTCAAGCCTGGCGTCAAGATAATCCGGCCGGGCAGCTGGCCATTCTGCCAAGTGAACGCTTTCCGGCATTCCTGCTCGTTTAGGCATGTATTGCCATACTTCCTCTGCGGTAAACGTTAGGATAGGCGCTAGCATCACGACCAGTGTCTGCAAAATTTCATACATCGCCGTTTGAGCAGCACGCCGCTCAATCGCATGAGGAACGGCTGTGTACAGGCGGTCTTTGAGAATGTCAAGATAAATAGCACTTAAATCGACAGCACAAAAATTATGAACTGTGTGATACAACAGGTGAAATTCATATTCGTCATAGGCTTTGGTAACTCGTTCCCGTACTCTCTCCAGCCGTAGCAGTGCCCAGCGATCAAGCTCTGTCAACTGATCATACCCCACACAGTCCCTATCGGGGTCAAAATCTGCTAAATTGCCGATAAGATAACGGAAAGTATTGCGGATTTTACGGTAGACTTCCGCCATCTGCTTTAAGATATCATTGGAAATTCGAATGTCGGCCTTGTAATCAGCAGAAGCAACCCAGAGGCGCAGAATATCGGCGCCGTACTGTTTAATAACCTCCTGGGGATAAATGACGTTACCAATAGACTTGGACATTTTTCGGCCTTCGCCATCAACGACAAAGCCATGCGTCAAAACCGTCTTGTAGGGGGCTCGGCCCCGACTGGCCACTGCTGTGAGCAGTGACGACTGGAACCAGCCCCGGTGCTGGTCACTGCCTTCAAGATACATATCAGCCGGCCAGTGGAGTTCGGGCCGCTCCTCAAGGACTGCGGCATGACTGGAACCACTGTCAAACCAAACATCCATAATATCTGTTTCCTTGCGGAAGGTACCATGACCGCAGTGTGGGCAGGCAAAGCCTTGCGGCAGAATTTCCGCCGCCGATTTAGCCCACCATGCGTCAGAGCCCTCCCGGCGGAACAGTTCAGCAACAACGCTGATAGTGGTGTCATTAACAATATGTTCATTGCACTGGTTGCAGTAAAAGATTGGGATAGGAACACCCCATACGCGCTGGCGGGAAATACACCAGTCCTGACGGTCAGCGACCATATTATGGATGCGTTCTTCGCCCCAAGACGGAACCCACTCTACTTCTTTTATTGCTTCAAGCGCCATTTGCCGAAAACCCTCGACCGAAGCAAACCACTGCTCGGTCGCTCGGTAAATAATTGGATTTTTGCAGCGCCAGCAATGGGCATACTGGTGACGGATTGTTCCTTTTCCCAAAAGCATATTACGCTCTGCAAGTTCTTTTATGATAGGTACGTTGGCATCATGAACCAGCATTCCCGCAAACTTGCCGCCTTCAGCCGTAAAGCGGCCGCTATGGTCGACAGGGTTAATAACCGGTAAATTGTATTTCATGCCAATCTCGAAGTCTTCCTGACCATGACCAGGAGCAGTGTGAACACATCCAGTACCTTGTTCAAGCGTGACATGATCACCAAGCACGACAACAGATTCACGGTCTAAAAACGGATGGCCAAACACCATGCCTTCCAGCGCTTCACCTTTTACGGTCGCCAATATCGTATAGTCGCCAAGACCGTTGGCCTTTACGACCGCGTCGATGAGCCCTGATGCAAGCAGGTAAATCTCGTTATTTACCTGTACCCATGCATATTCGAATTCAGGGTTTACGGCAATAGCCACGTTTGCCGGGATTGTCCAGGGCGTGGTAGTCCAGATGACGGCATAGACGCCTTCATGCTTAATTCCGACCGGCAAGCTTCCTTTATCGTCGATGAGCGGAAATTTGACGTAAATGGCATGTGACTTTTTCTCCGCGTATTCAATTTCCGCTTCGGCCAACGCCGTTTCACAGGACGTACACCAATATACCGATTTTAACCCTTTATAGATATACCCTTTTTTGGCCATCTCGCCAAAAACTTCAATCTGTTTGGCCTCATATTCGGGAGTAAGCGTAATATAAGGATTATCCCAGTCGCCGCTGACACCAAGGCGTTTAAAATCTTCCCGCTGCATATCCAGACATTTGAGAGCATATTCTTTGCACTGCCGGCGCAAGTCCAACGGGTTGAGTTCGTGGCGGTTTAGACCTAATATTTTAATCGCCGCGTGCTCAATTGGCAAACCATGCGTATCCCACCCGGGAACATAGGGAGCGTCATAGCCCCGCAGCGATTTATACTTGACAATTATGTCCTTGAGAATTTTGTTAAGAGCCGTGCCAATATGGATGTTCCCGTTAGCATAAGGTGGCCCGTCATGAAGCACAAACTTAGGTTTTCCTTTAGCTTTACTGATTTTCTTTTCATAAATCCTGTTTTTTGTCCAGTATTCCAAAAATTGTGGTTCCCGTTCTGGCAAATTCGCGCGCATGGGAAAGTCCGTTTGCGGCAAATTCAGTGTTTTACTGTAGTCCAACAATAACACCTCCGAAAAAATTAAACCTCCCATCCCGCAAGGGACGAGAGGTCGAATTCCCGTGGTACCACCCTAATGACCACCCGATTGGGCAGCCGCTCACTGACGAAATAACGCTCGTCACACGGCGGAGCCTACAGTATGGTTCGGTCCGCAGCTCAGGAGTGATTTTCACTAAAAGAGCGTTCACCGGGCTCACACCCTCCCCGGCTCGCTGGGAACGGTCTTAAAGTTACTCTCTCCATCATTGCCGTAACAGTAATGTTGATAGCAATATTATGATAGCAATATTATACAGACAACTCGACAAAGAGTCAAATTGTACAAAAGTCGCCATTTACAGCATGTCTAATACCGTCTTAAACTGCTCCATGTCAATGCCCATAATCTTGATCACCTTGCTGCGACTCTTTTGCCCGCTAACTAAAACAATTCTGGTCTTGGCAACGCCAAACAAGGCGGCAAAAAAAGCCAAACAGGCTTGATTGGCTTCCCCTTCCACCGGCGGTGAAGCAACGCAAACTTTCAAACTGTCGCCGGCAAGGCCTATCACGGCATTACGGCTGGCTCGCGGCTGTACCTTTATTTTGAAAGATATGCCGTCCGGCGCAACTTTAAAGTCCAAACCCTGCCAGTCCAATCCTATCCTTCATCCTCTTCGCTCGATTTTAATAGTTCCATTTGCGCCTGCAGCAAACTATTCATACGAGTCCGGTAAACTTGAATCTGTTTTTTCAGTTCCTCATACTCACTGTTTAACCGCCGTACCTTGGCCATTGCCTCTTCTACCAGTTTTTGCGCCCTAATCTCGGCTTCCTTCTTCATCAGCTCTGTTTCCTTCTTGGCGTTGAGCTTGACTTCTTCCGCCGTCTCCTGGGCAATTACCAGAGTATTGTGCAGGGTGTTTTCCATGTGCTGATAATGCTCAAGTTTGCTGTTAACCCGTTCCAGCGTCTCTTTGAGCTCAATATTTTCGCGGTACAGTTTTTCGTAATCCTTTATGACACGGTCAAGAAACTCGTCCACTTCTTCTTCGTTGTAACCGCGAAAACTCCGTTTGAACTCCTTGTTATGTATGTCCAAGGGAGTTAGCATGTTGACACCTCCACACAATTTACAAAAATCGTTTTAGAAAAATACTAATGCGGCCTTTCTTTGTTTGTCCCAATATCTCGCAAATCTCTACCCGGCCCCGGCCGCGCATTGAAATAATGTCCCCCGGTTTTACGGCCTGAGCGGCGTTCTTGGCTTCCTGCCAATTCACTTTTACCTTATCAGCCGCTATCTCTGCAGCCATCTTCGTTCGCGACAGGCCAAAACCCGCCGCGGCAACAACGTCTAAACGCAAGGAAGGCACGGTTGCCCGAATCTCTTTGACTTTCTCGATACGCGGCGCAATATCGCTCAGCGGTATAATCTTAACTGCCACAGGCGCGGCACCGACTTTCGTTAAATTGGTTTCAATAAAACCGGCCATTGCCGTATCAACAACAACCTGTGCGCCACTACCGGTCATAATTATGTCGCCCACTACATCACGGTCGATCCCTAGGCCCATAAGAGCGCCGAGCATATCACGATGGGAAAGCTCATAATACCGGGCATCCCAGGCAATACCCACCGCGGCAATAGCAAAATCAATAGAACCTAAAAAATCTTCATGAACAAAAACGGCTTTTACCCGTTCGGCTCCCTCATAGCCGCCGCTGCTCTCAAGCCGAAGCGGCGCAAAGTGGGCAGCTATCGTTTCGGCAACACTAAATCCAAAAGGATCCAAAAAATGACTGGCTCGGTATTTACGGGTACGCAGCACCGTTTCGGCATAATCAAGCAAACGGGCAGCAAGTTCCCCCTCGCCACTTGCCCGGTAATAACGGAGAATTTTTTCCCGTTCACTTGTCATGAATTTGCCCCATTTCACGGGAACGCTCAGTCGCCGCGACAACGGCGTCGATAACCGCCCCCCGCATGCCTTTTTGCTCCAAAACATGGAGTCCGGCAATCGTCGTCCCTGCCGGTGAGGTCACCGCATCGCGCAACTTTGCAGGATGCTCACCCGTTTCGACGACCATTTTGGCTGCACCAAGTATTGTTTGGGCCGCCAAAAGCAACGCTGTCTGCCGGGAAAGACCAACGCGCACACCGGCATCAGCCAATGCTTCAATGAATAAAAATGTATAAGCGGGACCGCTCCCGGACAGGCCTGTCACCGCATCCATCGCCTTTTCATCCACGGCTACTGTTTTACCCACTGCGCCAAAAATGAGCGAAGCCAGTTCCCCGTGTTCCGGCCTGGCGTTTTGGCCGAGAGCAAACGCTGATACGCCTGCGCCCACCGCCACAGGGGTGTTTGGCATAACACGAATGATTGGCGTCTTACCTAGTTTTGCCTGAAGCCGGTCAAGGGTAATCCCTGCCGCTACCGAAATTACGACTTTGGCCGGTGTCATAACAGGGGCGATCGTCACTAATACATCGTCAATCACTTGCGGTTTGACGGTCAAAAAAACGATATCGGCTTGTCCCGCCGCATCACACCCGTTAACTGTAGTAATAACATTATAGGTGCGCTTTATATATTCGAGGCGGGATTGCGCCACATCGCACACCATTATTTGTTGCGGCTCTACCAGCTTGGCTGTCAATAAGCCTTTCAGCAGCGCTTCAGCAATGGCGCCGCCACCGATAAAAGCCAGCTGTTTCTGGTGTAACATAGAACCTCCTTCTAATATTGACGGTTACTTGTTCCAGGGAAGAAAAGCTTTATCGGCCCCTTCCTCGCGCGGAGTATAGCTAACGTCTACATTATTTGGGGCGCACAGGAAAATGTTGTGACCGATTTTTTGAATCACGCCGCCTAAAGCGTAAGTAGTGCCGCTGATGAAATCAACCATACGCTTAGCCACTTCTTTGTCCGTATTTTCAAAGTTGACCACTACCGGTTTACGGTTTTTAAGGTGGTCGGCAACGTGCTGCGCGTCATCAAAGGTAAACGGTTCTACGACCATGACCTTAATCTGCTTTTGCTGGGTCGTCGTTGGCAAACTGACTAAATTGCCGCCTTTTTTGCTTTTTGTTGCCGGCTCCTCCTGTCTAGGCCGCTCTTCTTCCATTTCTACCGGTTCGAACAGTCCTAGGCTCCCCCAGACTTTCTCCATGAATTTCATGTTTGTGTACCTCCCCCTCGATATTGGCGCGGTCCGAAAATTCCTGTTCCAATTCGTACTAAGTTCGCGCCTTCTTCTACGGCTACCGTATAATCGTTGGTCATCCCCATTGACAACCATTTGATATCGCTGCCCGGCAAATTTAGCGCCTTGAGTTCACAATAAATTTGATAGAGTTCCCGAAAGACGGGACGAGTCATCTCTGCATCATCAAAGAATGGAGCGATAGTCATAAGTCCGCAAAGACGGACATGTTCGAGGCCGGCAACAAGCCGCGCCAGGACAATTGCTTCACGCGGCGAAACACCAAATTTCGTTTCCTCGCCGGCTACATTAACCTGCAGCAGGATGTTCTGCCGTTTACCGATTTTTGCCGCCGCCCGGTCAATCTCCCGCGCCAGTCGCTCGCTGTCTACGGAATGAATTAAGTCAAATAAAGATACTGCCTGCCGTACTTTATTCGTCTGCAGGTGCCCGATGAGATGCCACTCAACGGTTCTGTCAAGACTTTTATGTTTAGTCATCGCTTCCTGGACGCGGTTTTCGCCTACTATGGTAACGCCATGGTCAATAGCTTCCCGCATGGCGGCAATATCCTGATTTTTCGTTACAGCTATAATTGTGACGGGCTGTAATTGCTCGGCGATATGCGTGCTACGGCGCGCTAAAGCGCTGCGGATATTTTGCGCAATAGTTTCCAGGTTACCGGCAATAGACATGGTAAACCCCTCCACATTCCATTATTCGCCCATAAACAAAATTTTCCTCTTGTAGTGTATCCTTAACATAAAAAATTATTGAAAAGGCGAAAGAAATAGCAGCCGTTTTGTCTAATCCGGCTGCGTTTATGCTTAGAGAGTAATCAGCGCCCCCATTCGCCCCGTTTGTCCTTTTTCGGCCCGGTGCGAATAAAAGAGAGCCGTGTTGCAGGCGGTGCAGATACCGCTAATCACGATATTTTCCGGCAAAACACCGATTTCCAGGAGTTGTACACGGTTAGCCTCCCACAGGTTTAATAGCCAGTGGTCAGCGCTGCGCGGGCTGACCAGTTTCTGCCACTCGCTAAAATTTTGTGACAACGGGTCAATTACTGTCCGATCTACTTCATAGCAGCAGGGACCAATCGACGGACCAATCCCGACAAGGCAATCGCCAGGCCGTGTTCCAAAATGGGCCTGCATCGCTAGAACAGTCTTCTGCGCAATCTTCGCCACCGTTCCCTTCCAGCCAGCATGGCTGACACCGATGGCCTTTTGTATCGGATCGGCAATTAGTACCGGTACACAATCGGCAAAAAAAAGCATTAACGGGACGCCCGGAACATTGGTTATAAGTGCATCGGTTCCCGCAATAGCAGCGGTATAGTCTGCATGACCCCTCCCCCTATCGGCGGCAGCAACGATAGTAATCCGATCACCGTGGACCTGCTGTGCGGTAACAACGTGCGCAAAAGCTACGCCAACGGCATCGCAAAATCTTTTTCGGTTGGCAACTACCCGTTCTTTTTGATCTGCCGTTTTAACCCCTAAGTTCAGTGAGTTGAACGGTGGTTCACTAACGCCGCCGAATCGAGTGGAAAAACCATGCCTGATACCGACGGCGTCAAAATGGGAAAAAACACCAAACCAAACGCCATGGGCAGCGTGACATAATACAAAATCCTTCATTTTACTCCCTCCTTCTTGGGTGATGTACAAACACCGCAGCGCATACACCCTGGCATGCATGGCGCCGTAAAGCGCTCCTCTTGCGCGTTGCTCAGCTCTTTGGCCAGATAGCCGACTTCTAAACCCATATCAAGGTTGTGCCATGGCAGCACCTCATCCAATGACCTTGCCCGGTAGAGGTAAAAGGAATCGTCCAGCCCGTGCTCTTTGAGGGCCTTCTTCCAGGCTTTAGATCCGCCCCACCGGTGGGCGGTATGCAGAACAGCCCCCAAGCGGCGGTCGCCGCGCGACAAGACGCCCTGAATATATGCTTCGCGGACGGGTTCAACCAGGATTTCAATACCTTTTTGGCCTTTAAGCGCCGCTGTGATTTGACTGAGCCTGGCTTCTACCGTTTCCACCGGCGCCATCGGCAGCCACTGGAACGGCGTAAACGGCTTCGGAATGAACGGATTTATACTAAGCGTCAGTTTTCCCTTGCTACCACGGCCTTCCATGTGTTTTTTAACATTTTGGGCCATTTCTACGATAGCATCAGCATCCTCATCCTGTTCGTATGGCAGTCCTACCATGATATACAAACGGACATGGGGAATACCCGCTCCTGTCGCCATATCAATTGCTTCGTACAAGTGTTGATCATCAATTCCTTTGTTGATAACCCGGCGCATCCGTTTACTTCCTGCCTCAGGGGCAAGCGTGATGGTTTTATGGCCGCTGGCTGCCAAGGCCCGGACAAGAGTGTCGGTCAATGAATCAGCCCGCAGTGAAGCAACTGACAACGCCATGTTTCGTGATAAAATCAATTGGCAAAGCCGGTCAATTTCGGGATAATCGGAAATGGCTGCGCCCATGAGTCCTACCTTGAGGCCATAGCGCTGGGCCTCTGCTACCGCCTCACTAATTTGGGCCAATGGCCGCATGCGCGGCCGGCGAAAACAGTAACCGGCCATGCAAAACCGGCAGTGACGGCCGCAGCCGCGCCCCACTTCTACCAAAAACATCCCTTTAAACTCCGTTTCCGGCGTCACGATCACCGTCTGTGCCTTATAACGGGTTAAATCCTTTACCCAGCGACGTCTAACCCGGCCAGGTACATCCGCTGTCCGCCGATACTCACGGATAACGCCATTAACATCATAAACGGGTTGATAAAAGCGCGGCACATATATACCCTCAATTTGGGCAAAGCGGCGCAAAATTTCTTCCCTGGCTAGCCCCTGTTGTTTGCTAAGGTAATAGGCATCCAATAGCTCGTGAATAACTTCCTCGCCTTCGCCAACAATGGCGGCATCGATAAAGTCGGCCAAAGGTTCAGGATTAAAAGTGGCACAAGGCCCGCCAATAACAACCAGTGGGTCTTTCTCCGACCTCTCGCCGGCCAAAAGCGGTACTTTTCCCAACGCCAATATATCAAGAATATGAAAATAATCCATCTCAAAAGTTATAGCGATGCCGATTAGGGGGAACTCGTACAGGGGGCGTTGGGTTTCCAGCGTCAAAAGCGGTGTGTTGGTACGAATATATTCTTCCGCTGTTCTCTTGTCAGGCAGAAAGAGACGCTCGCAGGCAGTATCGCCCCGTTGATTTATTTGCTCATAAATAATGTGAAAACCAAGGTTTGACATTCCCACCCGATATGTGTTTGGGTACACCAGGGCAAAACCGTGGCGTGAACCGGGAGCAAACACCATAGCATTTTGTTCCATAGCCAGGGTTTGCCGTAATTTTTCTTTTAAATGCCAGGACATGGTATCACTCCTGTAACACTATATATTCATAATATTTTCCCTGCTGGCATAAGAAAAACAGCCCACTGTCATTGTGAGCTGCTAAAAATTTTGTTGCGAACATCCTCTAGCTGCTCAGGCCGCAGCGTTTTACCGCGCAGCAACTCAAAGAGACAGTTCAGCACCATTGCCTGGTCGGATAGTCTCTCCTCGTAATGGCGCTGTAAAATTACGACCTGGGCCGCAAGCCCGGCAACTACCATCAACAAGATTAGTTCAATTGCCGACACTTCATCATCCCCTCTTTCATTTTTATACAGACTCTATATTTATATGCTGCTGAAAGAAGGATATGACGATTTTTAAGCCCACAACTTTTGTGCAGGGTCTTCCCACAACACCGTTTTACCCAGACGTAGGGATTTAGGCACATCTATCAGACGCTGATTGCGCGAACCGCGAAAGGCCAGATTCAAATCCCGTTCGGCAGCACGATAAGGACCGTCCACCAAAATGTCAGTAAGCCGTAATAGTTCCCGCACAGAAGGCACACGCAGGCCCATGGACAGCAGTTCTTCGAACACAAAGCCGGTATATGTTACGATGTTTAAACCCCTGGCCCGCGCCGCTCTGGCGATCTCACAAAGCGGCTTGGCCTGAATAAAGGGCTCGCCGCCGGAGAAAGTAATGCCGCGAATCAATTTAGCTTCATTTATCATTTTAATTATTTCGCCAGTAGTAGTGCTTGTCCCGCCTAAGGGGTCATGGGTTTGAGGATTGTGGCAACCTTCACACCGGTGAGGACAGCCTTGGGTAAAAATGACCATCCTTAGTCCTGGTCCGTCAACCACGCTTTCTTTCGTAATACCGGCAATCCTAAGTTCCATTTTGGCCCCCCTTATCTGCTATGAGCTACCCGCTGGCTAAGCTCAGACAATTTGGCATCATTAAACCGGTCAACCGTGCTTAAATAACCGGTAATGCGCCGCACGCGCCGGATGGCGGAAGTCCCGCAGAATGGACATTCATCGGTATTGATTACGCCAAGATAGCCGCAACCGTCGCAAAAATCCACAGGGAAATTAATCCCGGCATACCCAAAGTCGCATTCCCGCATAAAGCGAATAATATCTTCAACGGCGCTAAGGTTGTTTACCGGCGGAGCACTAAACTCAACATAACTGATATGGCCGGCATTTGTATACTTGTGGTAAACGCCTTCAAGACGGATTTTATCATAAGCGCTAATGGAAAAATTCACCGGAATATGGAAAGAGTTTGTATAATATTCTTTATCTGTTACCCCGGGAATAAGGCCATATTCCCGCCGGTCCATCTTAATAAAGCGTCCTGACAATCCCTCCGCCGGCGTAGCCAGAAGCGTATAGTTAAGGTTGTAGCGCTCGGCAGCCTTGTCCACTTTATTGCGCATAAAGGCCACAATTTCTTCGCCCAACGCCTGGGCCTCCTCGCTCTGCCCATGGTGGTAACCTGTCAGCGCCACCAGCGTTTCCGCAAGGCCAATAAAACCAACGGACAATGTGCCGTGTTTGATAGCCTCCTCAATCGTATCGCCGGGCGACAGCTTATCCGAGTCAAGATACAGACCCTGCCCCATCAGAAACGGCATATCCTTTACTTTTAATTTCGCCTGCACTTGATAGCGGTGATAAAGCTGTTCGCACGCCAAGTCCAGCATTTCCGATAAATTTTGATAAAACTTCATTAAATTGCGTTCGGCTTTAATTGCCAATCGGGGGAGATTAATGGTCGTGAAGCTTAAATTGCCGCGTCCTTCGGTTACTTCCGGTCCGCGCCGGTTTGCCATTACTCTGGTACGGCATCCCATATATCCTACTTGATCGCCATAAGGCTTGTTAAATGAAGAATCCATAAAACTGAAAGTAGGATTAAGCCGTTGCGCCGCAACCCGGATGGCCAGTCGGAATAAATCATAGTTTGGATCGCCGGGGTTTAAATTGACCCCCTCTTTGACCCGGAAGATAATATTGGGGAAGATGGGGTTTTCACCGCGGCCCAAACCTTTTTCGTAAGCCAACAGCAAATTTTTTATCACCATTCGCCCTGCCGGCGTAGTGTCAGTACCTATGTTAATGCTGGAAAAAGGAACTTGTGCTCCTGCTCGCGAATGCATGCTGTTTAGGTTGTAAATCAAGGCCTCCATAGCCTGATAAACTTCGTCTTCACTGCTGTTGGCCATAAAAGGAGCCATATCACGGTCAAAAAAAGCGAACGACTGTCCGCCGTGCATGTCATTTTGCGAGCTTTGCAGGATAATAGCCGCCAACGCAGTAGCGGAAGACGGCCGTTTTGGGGGCCGAATATAGCCGTGTCCGTTATTAAAACCATTAGCTAACAGCCGGCCGAGCGGAATTTGGATGCAAGTAAGCGTCTTGCCGTAAAAATCCAAATCATGAATATGGTAATCGCCGCGAATGTGCGCTTGCGCCAGATGTTCGGGAATAAGCCGGTTGAGATAGTAGGCTTTACTGGCGGCGCTGGCTATCTGCAGCATTTTGGCCGAAGGCGAGTTAGAAACATTCGCATTTTCCCGGCTCGTCTCCACTAAAATCTCGGCTACAGCATCCATCAATTCGGATTTGGCTTCCCGCATGCGGGTTCGCTTGTCCCGATACAAGATATAAGCTTTAGCCGTTTTAGCATGGCCTTTTTCAATAAGGACCTTCTCGACCGCGTCCTGGACGTCCTCGACACCGAAGATGCTGCCATTATACCGCTGTTTTAAATACCGCAAAACCTCAATCGTCAGTTCCATGGCCAACTGCTTGTCCACGCCGCCCACGGCCTTAGCGGCCTTAAATATGGCCTCGGTGATTTTCGTCTCGTCAAAGGGCACTTCTCGCCCGTCACGCTTTTTAATTTTATTAAACATCAAAATCCCTCGCTTTATTCAGATTCGCATTTTTTGCCATGACTTGCTTTCATCAGGGCTTCCAATTCCGCCATAAAGTTATTAAGATCGGTAAACTGGCGGTATACGGAGGCGAAACGGACATAGGCTACTTGATCAATTTCCCGGAGATGCTGCATTACCATTTCGCCAATTCGCTGCGTGGGTACTTCCCGTTCCGTACTACTACGAATATCCTTCTCAATTTGACTGACTAAGCCTTCTACTGTTGCAAACGGCACCGGTCGCTTCTCGCACGCCCGCAGTAAGCCGTTAATCAGCTTCGACCGGTCAAATAGTTCACGGCGGCCATCTTTTTTTATTACCATGAGCGGCAATTCTTCCACTATTTCATAGGTGGTAAACCGACGAGCACACTTAAGACACTCACGTCGGCGCCGAATAGAAGTCCCTTCTTCGGTAGCGCGGGAATCGATTACTTTGCTTTCACTATGGCCACAGTAGGGACAACGCACATCCACTCCCCCTTGTACCCCAGCCGAATCTTGTTATAATAAGGCGGAACCCTGTTATTATGAAAACAATATCTTGTAGATTCTTTTTATTAATTACGCTATATATTGTATAAATCCTCTCGAGGCGAGAAAATTTTTGGCATTTTTTTTGGCATGTTAATACAAAAAAGTGGCTGCCACTTTTCCTTGGCAGCCACTTTTTATGCTTGTTCGCTTTTTGCTAACGTTATCTATCGGCTAATTTCAGGGAAGGAACCGTACCCGTCTCTACTAAGATAACATCCATACCTATTTTATGTATCTTTTCCCACGGAATAACAATATCGTCGTTTCGTCCAAACAATCTTAAAAACTTACCTGGCCCTGGGACAACGATCGCCGTTAATCTGCCAGTTTCGATATCAATTTCTATATCCGTAATTGTCCCGAGTCTTTTGCCGTCACCAACATTAATAACCTCTTTTAACTTCAGGTCGCTTGTCTTTAGCATATCCCCGCCCCCTAGTTGCTTGTTCCCTACATTATATGAAGGACAAGGGATAAATGTGCTACTCGCAATTTTCATCCTTTCGCTGCCAAAGCTCCGCTACCTTCCAGCGGAGCTGGATCTTCTCGTTTCCTTCGGAAAGAGTTTTTACCGCGGGAACGGCCGCGGCATTTGCCATATCAATAAAACATAAAGGCGGGAATAATACGCACCACCAGTTTTGCCCCTCCGCCTTTCCGATTAATAGGCGGACAGCTTCGTATTTTCCGGCTGGCAGCACAAGGTCGCCATAGGCTTTGACCGGAAAGTCAAACCACCCAATTTGCACCTCAACGGCATCAGCGCAATTATGTTCGGTTAATACTTTTTTCGCCATTTCCCGCAAATTGTCGCGCTCGGCATTAATGATCCGGCGAGCTGCTGCCGCACTGCCCGCCTGCTCAAGTTTGGGCGCCAGATAGGCCAGTACCACGTCCCGAACTTCGCGCTTTAACTGCTGATCAGCCGGACTGTCACTATTAGCCAGGATATGAAACCGAATTAGTTCGCCACGGCTAGTCATCATCGTTCCGCTCTCGCGTCCCTGCCAAAAAAGCAGCGCCCAACCTGATACAATAAAAAACAACACCGATAAAATTACCACCTGATGAAGCAAATTTCTCCTCATCCCGTTCCTCCAGTAAAGCTAAATATATTTACGCATATGACCCAATGCAGCCTTTTCCAGACGTGATACCTGAGCCTGGGAAATGCCAATCTCATCGGCTACTTCCATTTGCGTTTTACCCTCGAAAAACCGGAGAGTAAGAATGTGCTTCTCGCGATCACTGAGCTTGCGCAGGGCTTCCTTTATGGCAACGCCCTCCAGCCAGTTCATATCCTGGTTTTTATCGTCACTGATTTGATCCATGACGAAAATCGGGTCTCCCCCGTCGTGATAGATTGGCTCAAACAAGGAAACAGGTTCCTGAATGGCGTCCAAGGCAAATATAATCTCTTCCCGTGGTATCTTTAGCTCGTCCGCGATTTCATTGATAGACGGTTCGCGCGAAAATTTACTGACAAGCGCATCCCGCACCTGCAGCGCCTTATAGGCAATATCCCGCATCGAGCGGCTGACCCGGATGGGATTATTGTCCCGCAAGTAGCGGCGTATTTCGCCAATGATCATCGGTACGGCATAGGTAGAAAACTTAACATTCTGGGAAAGGTCAAAATTATCAATCGCTTTCATTAAACCAATGCAGCCCACCTGAAACAGGTCGTCTACATACTCGCCACGATTATTGAAACGCTGTATAACGCTTAAAACTAGCCGCAGATTTCCATATATCAACTGCTCGCGAGCTTCAGGATTTCCCTGCTGCATTATTTCAAACAGTTCACGCATTTTGTTGGCGGAAAGCACCGGGAGTTTGGCTGTGTTTACACCGCAAATTTCTACTTTGTTTACGATCATATAGCACCCTCCCATAAGTTTCCACAAGTTTCATTCCTAAAAGCATTATTGCCATCGGTCGGAGCTTTTATTCATGGCAAAAAATAAAGGAAGCTGCCTCTAAACGAGACACTTCCTTTAAATCTTATTCCATGCGGCTGATTTCTTTGCGCAATCGCTTGATAATGCGTTTTTCCAGCCGGGAGATGTAAGACTGTGAGATGCCGAGCATGTCGGCTACTTCTTTCTGGGTACGCTCCATTCCGTCTCCATTAAGACCAAACCGCAGTTCCATGATACGCCGTTCACGGCCCGACAGTTTATTCATGGCCGCATAAAGCAAATTTTTATCAACTTCTTCCTCCACTGATTTATAAATAATATCGTTATCCGTCCCTAATACATCAGATAAAAGCAGTTCGTTTCCATCCCAATCAATATTTAACGGTTCATCAAAGGAAACCTCTGCCCGTGTTTTCGAATTACGCCGCAGATACATTAAGATTTCGTTTTCAATACAGCGTGAAGCATAGGTCGCTAACTTGATGCGCTTAATTGGATCGAAAGTATTAACTGCTTTAATCAGCCCAATGGTACCGATACTGACAAGGTCTTCAATTCCTACGCCGGTATTTTCAAATTTGCGCGCTATGTATACCACCAACCGCAGATTACGTTCAATAAAAATGCTCTTGACCGCTTTGTCACCCTTTTGCAAACGGGAAAGCAAAAAAACTTCCTCGTCGCTTGTCAGGGGAGGCGGTAAAATCTCGGTGCTGCCCACATAAAAGACCTCATCAGGTCTGAGCAAACCCAGTCGCTGCAATATGGCAATAAATTTCAGTTTGACCA
>NZ_AAWL01000014.1 GCF_000169155.1 Thermosinus carboxydivorans Nor1 | reverse complement strand
AGGTTTAACGCCTTGGTTGCCGGAAAAAGCCCGTTTATAGTTAAGGTTTAACAAGCTTTCGCTAATGGCACTAAAGCTTATGCGCAGTCATGATGTCAAGGCCTGCTATTAGCAGAGCGAAGCGTGCCTTGACATATGACAAGCATGGGCTATACTCGCATATGAGAAAGCGTGAAAAAACACGTGTGTCTGTGAGATAGTGAGCATTTTAAGACAAGACTCCAAAATTAAGGGGTTTATCCGTTATTTTGCACGAACAGGAGATACAACACATGAAAGAAGTTACTGCAGCGATTATTATAAATGATGGGAAAGTATTGATAGCTCAAAGGGCTGAAAATCAAAAGTTGGCCGGTAAATGGGAGTTTCCTGGAGGTAAAATTGAGTCTGGCGAAACTCCGGAAGAATGTTTGATACGTGAAATTAACGAGGAACTTGGTATTAACATTGAAGTGAATGATTTCTTTGGTAAAGTGTATATCAATATGATATGGAAGAAATAAAACTCCTCGCATATAAGGCACAATGGATTGATGGTGAATATAAACCGACGGCACACAGTCAAATAAAGTGGGTAAAACCATATGAACTAGAAAACTACGATTTTGCCCCGGCAGACATTCCTTTTGTTAAGAAGCTAAAGGAGGAGTTGCAATGAGCTTTGACCCAGGATTAAAAATTGGCGAAGTTATTACTCACGATCGTCTGCTTGATATTTTTAAGTGTGGGAATATGGGCGGAATGAGGCGTTCCCAAAAAACTAATACCTTAGTCATTATCTCGGACCATACTAAGGGACTTTATGAAGACAAATGGGTTGGTGATGTTCTTCATTATACCGGTATGGGAAAAAACGGCGACCAAAGTTTGAATTTTGCTCAGAATAGAACATTAGCAGAGTCAAATGAAAACGGAGTAGATGTGCATCTCTTTGAGGTTTTTAAAGAAAAAGAGTATGTATATATGGGACAAGTAAAACTTGTTGAAAAACCTTATCAAGAGGTGCAAAAAGGGGAAGATGGTGTTCCAAGAAAAGTCTGGATATTTCCAGTTAAAGTTATTCAGGAAAGTGCGGCTATAGCTGTTGACTCCTCTTTAATTCAAACTAAATATGAAGAAAAGGAAAAGCAAGCTAAAAGATTAGATAATGAAACGCTTGCCAAAAGAGCAAAAGAGTCACAGTCAGAAAAAACAAGCGTGAGAAATGCTGTAACAACTATATATGAACGCAATGCTTATGTTTCAGAATACGCCAAAAGACGAGCAAATGGCATTTGTCAGCTTTGTGAAAGGGAGGCACCGTTTAAAAATAAAGATGGAGAGCCATATTTAGAAACACACCATATAGAATGGTTATCAAGAGGTGGAACTGATACTCTAGATAATACTGTGGCTTTATGCCCAAACTGTCATAGAAAAATGCATAGCTTAGACCTTGAAGAGGATAGGTCGAAGCTTAAAAAAGTTGCCATAATTGTATGAAAAATATGGTATAATTTAGGTGTACCTAATAAAAAAGGTGCACTTTATTTGTTTTCAGGGGGTATTAAAGCGAGAATGTACCTTATCGACAAGAAAAAACCGGCTTTCAAAGATAGTAGAAACTTGGAGAATAAGGGTTAGGGCGTATCAGTGTTCCGGTCAAAGGCAGACTAAGGACCTAAAACAACACGGAGAGCAGCTTCGGTTCGGAGTATCCCCCAACTATTTTGAGATGGTGAAGAAGCAAGAACCAGTTTATTGAAAAAATTACGAATCCCAGCCGATATAGGGGACTTGTTTGCTCATTGGCATAGGATTTGGCTTATAACCTGACCAGAGCGAATCATTTGGTCAGGTAAGTAAATATAAATTCAGGTTTAGGGTGAAATTTTTTATTAAAATCGGTAGAGAGATTACTAAAAGGGGTGTAGTTTACATGCAATGGATCGATACTACTACTCTCGGGAATTGGGCTTCAAGACGAGATTGCCAGGAATATCTGCCGCTTGTAATCCGTCGCCTTATACGAGCAACTGCAATTGATATTTCTCATATAAATATCCCCGCCGGAGATAGCATTGTTTATCCTGGCTGGGACGGGATCCTTGAAACGACTGTAGGTAACGAATACCTTCCCGAAGGTCTTTCTGTATGGGAATTTGGGACTAACCAAGATATCAAGAAGAAAGCAGAAGAGGATTACCAGAAACGAAAAGAAAACCCTTTGGGAGTTAATCCTAGAGAAACAACTTTTATTTTTGTTACTCCTAGAATTTGGATAAAAAAAGATGAATGGTGTACAGAAAAGATAAATGAAGGATTTTGGAAAGATGTTAGGGTTTACGATGCGAGAGTATTGGAAGAGTGGCTTGAACAGGCTCCTGCTGTGGCTTCATGGTTAGCCAGACGTTTAGGAATATATCCGAAAGGTGCCGTACCACTTGAGGTTTTCTGGAGCGAATGGAGTTCAATCTCTAATCCTCCTCTTACATCAGAAGTTGTTGTGGCAGGCAGAGATAAACAAGTTGAATCGGTTCGCAAGTGGTTGGGTTCTTCTCCCTCACCACTTGCGGTACAAGCAGCAACGAGTGACGAAGCTCTAGCATTTTTGGCATCGGTAATAAATACCTTACCGGAAATAGAAAGAGAGTTTTTCTTGTCCAAGGCTATTGTTCTAGAGAATACAGAATCCTTTAGACATATAACTGTAACCGGAAGAAAAGGACTGTTGCTTATTCCGCGATTTGAAGAAATTGAAGGGGTTTCTCAGGCCACACAAAGGGGACATCATGTCTTCATCCCATTAGGTCCAGATAATAAAGTTACCTCTGAAAAAATTGAACTCCCTCGGCTTGGCCGTGAGGCATTTATTGATGCCCTAAAAAAGATGGGTTTGCCGGAAACTGACTCTCAAAAATATTCCAAAGAAACAGGTCGAAGCCTTACTGTACTTCGCAGACAATTAATAAAGGTAGCTAATCAGCCCGAATGGGCTAAAGCAGATACGGCTAGAGATATCATTCCTGCGCTTTTGGTAGGGCGCTGGACAGAAAAAAAGGAAGAAGACAAGAATATCATCGGTCAACTTGCAGGAAAAACTTATGAAGATTTCTCTAAAAAACTATCAACATGGCTGCATAAATCAGATACCCCAATACTGAAGATTGGCGAATTTTGGCGTCTGGTATCACCAATAGACGCCTGGTTTGCACTTGCTCCGTTTCTAACTGAAGCAGACCTTCAAACATTTAAAACGGTTGCGCTAAAAGTCCTCGGGATAAGAAACCCTGCTCTTGAACTTGAACCAAAAAATCGTTGGTTAGCCCCAATATACGGGAAGGAGATGATATATTCAGAAACTTTGCGAGAAGGAGTTGCCCAGACGCTTGTTCTCATAGCTGTCTTTGGCGATGATACAGGAATACCTGTTTCGTCAACGACTCAGACATATGTTGATAACATAGTATCGGAATTGTTGTGCGATGCAGACTGGAAGCTCTGGTATTCTCTATCTGATGTGCTTCCGTTAATTGCTGAAGCATCTCCTTTATCATTTCTCGAGGCGGTGGAATTGTCACTTTCTCAAGATGATAAACCTATCATGGCTATGTTTTCAGAAACAGAGAGTCTAATAAGTTCGTCCAGCGCTCATCCTGGTTTACTGTGGGCGTTAGAAGGTTTGGCTTGGAATCCACTACTGCTTGGACGTGTAACCCTCATTTTAGGGAAGCTGGCGAAGTTAGACCCGGGAGGGAAATTATCCAATAGGCCAATTAACAGTCTACGTGATATTTTTCTATTATGGTTCCCTAATACATATGCCTCTCTAGAACAACGTTTGGAGGCTATAGACACATTAATCGAGCGAGAACCTGAAATTGGGTGGGATCTTTTGGTTAGTTTAATGCCACGTTACCATGATACTTGCACCCCTACCCACAAACCACGCTGGAGGCAGTTTTCCGAGAAAACAGACGTTGAAATTAGTATAGCCGAGCATTTGGAAGGTATAAAAGCAGTAACAAGCCGCTTGCTTATCCATGTTGGCACTAATGGTTATCGATGGGCAGAAGTTATTGAAAGTTTTTCTATCTTACCGCCGGAAGACAGAAGCAATGTCATAGAACAACTGCTGTCCAATGCAAAGGAAATCTCCAATGGCCGTCTCGAATTGTGGAATAGCCTGAGAATCCTTTTGTCAAGACACCGCTCTTTTTCTGATGCTGATTGGGCTCTTTCGGAAAAAGAATTAAGAAAAATAGAAGTAGCTTACTCTCTTCTTGAACCAGAAGATACTATAAAGCGTTTTAGCTGGCTCTTTGATGAACATTGGCCTAGCCTCCCCGAAGGTAAAGAAAGAGGTGATTACAAAAAATTAGAACTTATTATTGCACAACGTAGATTAGAAGCGGTAAAAGCAATTAAGAGTAAGGACGGATTTCAAGGATTAGTAAAGCTTGCAGAACATACTAACAATCCTTGGCAAGTTGGTATTACAGTATCTGAAGCAGGTATAAGTATCGAGGAAGAACAGGCAATGTTTTCTTTGCTTGAAGGGGAAGAAAATAAGAAAGTCGATTTTGTTCAAAGTTATATACTTCAACGAGCTCTAAAAGAAGGAGATGAGTGGATAAGTAGCCTAGTTGAAAAAGCACGTTCGCAACAATGGCAGCCCAATAAGATCGTTAATCTTTTTTTGGCATTTCCACAAAATCGTACGGTGTGGGATTTGTTAGAGTCATCAGATGAAGCAGTCCAAGAAGCTTACTGGAGACACTGTACATTGCGGATTTTCGATTTACCAGTAGAAGATAAAATTTATGCCATACATCAGTTACTTCGTGTGAAGAGATATTTTACAGCTGTTGATTGTGCTGCTTTATTTGCAGAAGAAATCCCAGCAATATTAATCGCACAGGTGCTTCAAAAGGCAGCTACGGAAGCGAGTTCAGATGACTCTCAAAGGCTCAGATCTTATGATATTGAAAAATTGTTTGATAAACTGGATAAATCTACTGAGATAGATGAGGAAGTTATAGCTCGATTGGAGTGGTTATATTTACCTATTCTTGCAGGGGTGGCTAGTGCGCGACCTCCCAAAACGTTGCATAGGGAATTATCAAATAAACCTGAGTTTTTTGTTGAAGTTCTTAAGTACGTTTATAAACCAAGGAATGAAGATAACGACCCAAAAGAAGAGGAAGAATCCCTTCCTCAAGAATTATTAGAGCAACGTGCGCGTTTTGCATATGACTTGCTTCATAGTTGGAAAACTCCTCCCGGAAGTGATATTAACGGGCAAATAGACTATGAGAAATTGAAAGCATGGGTAGTAAACGCAAGAGAATTATGCGAAAAATCAGAACGAAGAGAGGTTGGTGACTCTCACATTGGCCAAATATTAGCACATGCAAGAAGTGAAGATAATAATATTTGGCCCCCCGAACCAGTCTGCAAAATAATTGATGAAATCCAGAGTAAAGAATTGGACAACGGATTCAGCATAGGTATTTATAACAAAAGAGGAACGGTTACCAAATCCCTTTTTGAAGGTGGACAACAAGAAAGAGAGTTAGCTGAAAGATTCCGACAATATGCAGACAAATGGGCTATTCGTTACCCAAGAACTGCTGGTGTACTAACAAAGATTGCGGAGGGCTACGAGAACGAGGCAATACGAGAGGATAAAGAAGCAGAGAGGAGGGATATGGAATATTAGTTTTGAGATAAAAACTCTACTTCTTAACCTATACAGAATTTATGCAGTTATAGGATAACAATTAAGGAAACATATCCATGTGTTTTCTTTTAACGGCTTTTCACCCCACGAAGCATGTTGAGTGTGTGGCAAGAATACAAGGAAGAAATAGTTGAAATCTTAGTATTAAGAGGCTGCGAGGCTTTTTAGCTTTAATGCCGATGGTGAAGACTTTAGGAATAAAGAGCAAATTAACCATTTTGAGATATATACAGCATCGCCCGACCGGTATCTCAGATAATAAATCCCGGTCGGTTATTTTTCTGAGGATAGGAGTTTTTCCATGAATATTTCTATCGCTTTGGAGGTTGTTGGCTCTTTTGGCCTTATGATAGACAGGGAGCGGAAGAGGCGTTTTTCTTTGATGCGTAAAGCGGTTAGTTCCTCTGCATCTAACTCTTTGCGTATGATTAAACAGGAAACCAGGGCGATGCCCAGGCCTGCAATAACCGCCTGTTTCACCCCTTCATTGCTTCCAAAAACAAAAGATCGCTTAACTCGTAGTCCTAAATCCTCAATCAGAAGGTCGGAAAAAGCACGGGTACCGGATCCGCTTTCCCTGAGAATCCATACCTGATCTTGCAAATCTTCAGTTGTGACAACGGGCAGACGGGCCAAGGGATGATTGTTTGACACCACTAAAATCATTTCATCTTTGGCGAATGTTTGGATATTCAAATCCACATGACTAACGTTCCCTTCCACCAGTCCAATGTCAAGGTGATTGGAGTGGATTTTCTGGGCAATCTCCTCCGTGTTGTCAATAGTAACCTCTATATCAACTTTGGGATACTGGACGGCCAACTCTGCCAGGAGTGCTGGAAGGATGTATTCCCCGATGGTAAAACTGGCACCAATTTTTAAAGAACCTGTAACCTCATTCTTCAACAGGTTGATCTTCTGTTTGGCTTCTTCATAAAGCAAGAGAATATTTTTGGCGTGCTGATAGAGGATATCGCCAGACTGGGTTGGCTCTACATGTTTCGATGATCGATGAAGGAGTTTTGTTCCCAGTTCATTTTCGAGGTTCCGGATGTGTAAGCTTACACTGGGTTGAGATATATATAGGATGTCGGCTGCACGCGAAAAACTTTTTTGTTCGATGACGGTGACGAATACTTTGAGTGTGTCAACAATCATTAGTTGTCCTCCTTCCTTAAAAGGACCATTACCTTAGATTATTATAAATCAAAATTTAAGTGGATAGCACAGAATACGCCGGCGAAAAGATTTGATTTCTTAATACTACGAATAAGGTATTTCGATTGCTCGACAAATCACTACAATTTTCCGTCTCCCCATTCAAGTTACAATGTTGAAAAATTACTGGAAGGAGGTCTTTTGATGTTGCCCTACAAGATTCTGTTTCACGTTAATGAGCTTAACCGTTGGCCTGTCGCTTTGCTTAACCTGCGCAACTTGATTAAAGACATCGGATCAGAAAACATCCAAGCTGAGGTCGTCGCCAACGGCCCCGCGGTTCTTCTCTATGCTACTTCCCCGGAGATCGGGGAAAAACTGCCGCCAACCTGGAGCGGTGAATTCCGTCAACAGCTCCTGCGCGACATGCAGGAGCTTCGGGAGCTGGGCATTCCTTTTCTTGCCTGTGCTAATGCCTTGAAGATGAATGCCGTGGAAGAGAAGTCTCTCCACCCCTTCGTGACCGTCATCCCGGCAGGTATTACGGAGATCGTCAAGAAACAGGCTGAGGGTTACGGTTATGTCAAACCTTGAATAAGCGTCAATTTTGTGTGAACAAATTCAAGTGGACCTCGGTGACTTAGACCCTTTGACCCGGAAGGTTCTTTTGCAGCTTTCGCCTCCGACTCCAACGGACAACCGGGCGGATATCGACCGGCTGCGCCTTGCGCTTGAACACCAAGTCGGTTTGGTTACAACCCTGGCATCCTCACGGCCAGGACATCGGGCTCCATATCAACCCCCTGGCGCCTGTCTACTGCCTGCCTAGCGTCGGCAGCTTCATCGGCGGTACATCATTTGGCCCCTTTAGAAAAGCTGATGAATCTCCCCGGCTCTGCTTGTATTCACTCCTCTTTACCACTCTGCATACAACATTCATCCCTTTTGCGGCTCTAACGTGGTAAGCTTCGTCCAACATCGAAGCATTATGGGCTAACCCGCTTTCTGTATCATAAGTCTTCCTTATTGTCTGTATAGGATATCGATATTGACCGCTTAGTCATGAGTCGTTTATAGTGGTTCATGTCAAACCTGCAGGGAGTATCAGACAATGAAGGAGGACGTTGAATGTTACAACAAGAAAGAGAGACTTCACTTCGCAACCAGGATGTGTTGCGACAAGTGAGGAAAGAAGTGTCTTTTTCAGCACCTGATGCGGAACAAACAAACTGGGGTCCGTTTACGTTAGGCATTCTGTTTACTCTGACCATTGCCGCAGCAGGAACTGCTTTGGCTTATCTTCCAGGGCTAAATCATGTCGGGGCGATGTTAACTTCGATCCTGCTTGCTGTCGTTTACCGAAATATAAAGGGATATCCCGTGTCCTTGAGGGAAGGAATCCGCTTTTCGGGGCACAAAATACTGCGTTTTGCCATCATCCTTTACGGCTTTAAATTAAATATTGATGTTGTTTTGCATAAGGGGATGACGCTACTGCTCTATGATGCGCTGAGCATCGTTTTGGCCATTGGAGTAACGATGCTGGTTGCCAGGTTGATAGGGGCCGAAAAACAGCTGTCCCTTCTTCTGGGGATCGGAACAGGGGTCTGCGGGGCGGCAGCCATTGCCGCGGTTGCTCCGATCCTGAATACGGATGATGAAGAAACCGCCATCGGGGTGGGCATCGTTGCACTTGTGGGCACCGTTTTTACTCTCACTTACACTTTCTTGCGCGGCTACCTTCCCTTGAGTCCTGTGGAATACGGAGTATGGAGCGGTGTCAGTCTGCATGAGATTGCTCATGTCGCCGCTGCGGCGGCACCCGCCGGCACGGAGGCTTTGGCAGAAGGACTGCTTGCCAAGTTGGGGCGTGTCTTCCTCATGCTTCCTTTGAGCTTTATTCTGGCTTCCTGGATGCGCCGGAAAGGAAATGCCGGAGTCAAACAAAGCGCCCCGTTCCCGTGGTTTCTTGTCGGGTTCATGTTGACCAGCCTCATGGGAACATACTTGCCGATCCCGCAAACCGTTTTAAATGCCATTTCCACCATTGCCTCCTTTCTCTTGGCTGCAGCTATGGTCGGTTTAGGATTGAATGTACATCTTGCTAACCTGAAAAAGCGAGCCTTGCGTCCCTTAACGGCTATGTTTGCTGCTTCACTTGTACTGTCCGTCGTTTCTTACTTTACTTTGCAGTTCTGAGTAATAATCTGGACGTAGCGACTGCTAAAAAAGTCCTATGAAAATAAAAGGGGGTTTTTCTTAATGGATATTCGCAGCATTCTTGTTGGTTTTGACGGTTCAAAAAGCAGCAGAAAAGCCTTGCAAGCCGCCCTGGATTTAAGCCGGAAACTCAATGCCAAGGTCACAACGTTGACGGTTGTGCATTTACCGGATTTCAGCCCAGGCGGAGGCGAAGTAGAGGAACTTGAGCAGGCAGAGAAGTACTACCAGCCTTTGCTGCAGGAGGTACAGGCTTATGGGTCAACGCTCGGGTGTGACATTACGACGGTGATCCTGAAGGGCAATCCGACAGAACAGTTATTGCAATATGCCGAGGATAACCAGGTGGATCTAATAGTCATCGGGACCCGCGGCTTAGGGGGCTTCAAAAAGTTGCTCATGGGCAGTGTGGCGCAAAAAGTCGTAAGCTATTCCAAGCTTCCGGTTATGGTCATCCGGGAGTGACAGCAGGGATTTTCCCTAAAAAAAGTGTCTGGGCATAATACTTTGCTGAAAAGAGAACGCGAAATGGGCGTCGTCTTTTATGTAGACGACACCCATTTCGCGTTTAAATTTTCGATTGTAAGTTTAAATGGTTGCGCCAGATCATTATAATTGCTAATATTATCGCCAATTTCTGACTGCAACTGATCTATTTTGGCGAGAAATGTTTTTAAAAGCTGGCGTTCATAGTCTGACAGTGAAAAAGTGGCGGCAGCCATTGAAGAAGCCACAGCATCTTTCCAGGAAATTGCCAACAGTGCTACAGAAACAGCCAAAGCTGTGGAGGGTATAGCTAAAACTACCAGGTTCAGGCGGAAATTGCAGAGAAGCTGAGTTCCCTTGTGGCGAGGTTTAAAATCTAATATAATAAGGCAGAGTAGAGTGTTATTTAGGGGTGTAATAATGCCGATGGGGAATATTTTGAAAAATAAAAAGATACTGCTGGTGGAAGACAGCCGCTTAACGCAGCTGGTTATTTCGGATCTTTTACGCAAAAACGGCTATGAGACGGAAACTGCCTTTACAGGGGAAGAAGCGGTGCAAAAGATAAGTGGCGGCATCCCGCCAGACCTGGTTCTGATGGATATCGAATTGGCGGGGAAAATGGACGGAATAGATGCTGCCCGCATAATACTTAAATCCTGGGATATTCCCGTTGTATTTCTCACCGCCAACACATCCGGGGAAATTATTGAAAAAATAAAAGAGGTTAAGGCTTATGGGTTCGTGTTAAAAAACACGGACAAAGCTGCATTGCTATCCACAGTGGAAATGGCTGTGAAACTTCATGAAGCAAATGCCCATGCTAGGATGTTTGAGCGGCTTTTTGAAAACTCCCTAAATGAACTCTATATTTTTCATCCGAAGTCCTTAAAATTTGTTGCTGTAAACCGCGTTGCCAGAAAAAACCTGGGATATACAATTGAAGAACTGAACACCATGACCCCTCTCGACCTCAAACCAGAATTTGACCTGGAGAGTTTCCAAAAACTCCTTAATCCACTGGTCAGCGGGGAACAGGAGCAGGTCTTATTTAATACAGTACACCGCCGGAAGGACGGTACTCTGTACCCTGTGGAAATAAATTTGCAGCTTTTCGATTACGGGGGAGAAAAATTATGTCTGGCGTCGGTTGTTGACCTGACTGAACGCAGAGCGATGGAAGAGGAAAACAGGCGCAAAGACGAAATGCTCCGCCTGATGCTGGAGGGCATTCCCAGTCCGGCCTGGCTGGTATCAAAGGAGCACCGTATTTTGGCACAGAATAAAGCGGCGGCATCATTATTTGGGACAAAAGTCGGAGATTATTGCTGGGAAAGAGTCCTTGGCGGGGAATACCTGTCGGATGAATACAGGGAGGCATTAGAAAAAAACGGCTCGCCGCTGCTTGGTACGAAATGCTATTTCTGCCGCGGAGACGAAGCTTTGGATAAAAATGCACCAATAAACAGCGAAGTGGAGTTTGCAGGGGGCATCTGGGATACCTGGTGGATTCCGTTGGGAGAGGACATTTATCTTCATTATGCTACTGATGTTACCAGGTACAAAAAAATGGAAGAGGAACTGCGTCAATTATCTGTAACTGATTCCTTGACAAACGTCTATAACCGCCGCTATTTTGTACAAAAACTGGAAGAAGAAATAGAGCGCGCCAAACGGGCAGGCAGTAAGTTTTCCCTGGTCATGCTGGATATAGACCGCTTTAAGAGCATCAATGACCGCTTTGGCCATAACGCTGGAGATTTAGTTCTTAAAAGCATGGCAGAAATGATTAAGAATAGAATCCGCAAAATCGATACCCTGGCCCGCTGGGGCGGAGAAGAATTTGTCATGCTACTGCCGGAAACAACAGTAAATAAGGCTGTAGTTTTAGTGGAAGAACTTCGGGAAAGTTTAAGCCAAATGGATATTCCGGGGGTGGGCAGGGTAACAGCCAGCTTCGGAGTGGTCGGTTATTGTCCGGGAGATACGATTGATACATTGATGCAAAGGGTGGACGCCCTGATGTACGAGGCCAAAGCCGCTGGCAGGAATTGTGTGCGGTATAGTGATAAATGTGAATAGTTATTGAATTTATCGACCCTGGGGTAACCCAGGGTTTACTTTTATAATGCTTGAAGGGTAGATAGCCATGTGTTTTCTTTTCATTCAATAAAACGGTCCGCTGCATGTGGAGTGTGTCGCAAACTCAGTCTGTTTGCCAGCTAATTGCAGAACCATTTATCGTGTTTTTATTCTTGCTGGCGCAACAATCTGTCTAAGGTAGCTCTTGTTATGCCTAGCTGCTTTGCTGCCTTGCTCTTGTTTCCTCCACATGCCGCTAAGGTAGAAATAGCTAGCTGTCGTTTCATATCTCTAATGCTCTGTGGTAATAAGAACCGTTCTGGTGTTACTGCCAGCATGCCGGTTTTAGCCAATTCCAGAGTGCTATAGTCTGAATTATTGCAATAATCGCTGTTACCGAGAAAGTCGCGCAATATAGCTGATACGTCTTGTGCTTCTTCATATACCAGGCTAATTCTTTCCATAATATTGCGCAATTCCCGGACGTTTCCCGGCCAAGAATACCGCAGCAAAATGTCTTTGGCTGCTGCTGTTAGTTCAATAGGACGCTGACCATACTTATTAGCAAATTCAGCTAAAAAATATTCTGCCAGAGGTATTATGTCTTCCCGTCGATGACGCAAGGGGGGAATTGACAGATTCAAAACATTTAACCGGTGAAATAGATCCATCCTAAACTGTCCTCGTAAAACCCGTTGTTTTAGCGGCGCATTGGTTGCGGCCACTATCCTAATATCTACTGGAAGCCATTTGTCAGCCCCCAACCGCATAACCTGCCGTTCCTCCAAAACCCGCAACAGACGGGCTTGCAAGGTAAGTTCCATATCGCCAATTTCGTCCAAAAAGAGGGTACCCCCATGCGCAAGCTCGATCAGTCCCGGCTTGCCTTCTTTGCGGGCTCCCGTAAAAGCTCCTTCAACATACCCGAAAAGCTCGCTTTCCAAAAGCTGTGTCGGAAGTGCCGAACAGTTGATAGCAACAAACGGGCCCCGGCACCTGCTGCTGGCCTGGTGGATGCTTTGGGCAAATAGTTCCTTGCCGCACCCGCTTTCAGCCTCAATAAGCACGGTGCCGTCTGTCCGCGCATAGCGTTTGGCTCTTTCGATAATCCGGCGCATCTCTGGATCCCATGCCATAATGTTTTCAAATGAGTACTTGGCATATAAACCTTGGGAATACAGCTTTGTACGTATCTTTTGTTCTGTTTGTTGAATGCGTCCAGCTTCTTTAAAAGTTGCTACTACGCCCATAATTTCGCCGTTTATCTCAATGGGAACACGGTTAGTCACTACCATTCCGGAAGGAGTATTTTGCAGTTGTTCGATTTCGGCCTTACCATGCTTTAGGACATCAAGCATCTTGGTGTTAGGTATAACCTGTTTGATATTTTTACCAATCACCTGGGTGTTTTTTAGCTTAAAAATACTTTCGGCGCTGGGATTAATGACGGTAATTTTCCCGGTATTGTCTATCGCAATAACACCATCGTGGATAAAACTTAAAATTGTGCGTAATTGCTCAGCTGATTTTTTTTCCTTGTCCTGGACTTTAATAATTCGCTGGGCTTCCTCGATGGCTTCGCAAACAGCTTCAGCACCTGACATGATGAGTCTGACCTCGCGAACTTCAAGAAGGAGTTTGCTCACAACCAAGGCGTCCCCTACTACTACATCCACAGGTGTTCTTTCCAGTTGCGCTTGCAAATAAGCCCGCATGACCTCCCAGTCAGGGCGTTCATTATTTAGTGTTAGCATCTCACGTAAAGGTATCCCCAACATCTGGCTTACCGACCTGCAGCCTTCCACAACGTTGCGGTAACCGACTACCCCAATGGTTTTATTTGTACCTATAAACTCGCTGAACGTCCGTAAAATATCATAGCCTGTTACCCGCACTTCTACAACAGGAATGCCAATATGGTTTCGGATTAAGTTGGCGGTTCCCCCTCTACTAATGATTACTTGAAACCCTTCGCTCAAGGCTTTTTGGGCGCAAATAAGCCCATTTTCCAGCAAACCATAGAAGATTGCGACATCAGAATACTTTTCGCCGCAGACCTCACGCGCCAATATCGCCAGTTCAGGATACGGCGCAATAAACGCAATCTTGGTCATCCCAATTTCCTCCTGAAATTTGACCACTGTATTATTTTTGAACATTTTAGTAAGTTTTTTTACAAATGTTCAAAAATAATACAGTACTTTTTGAGATATTCCGCGCTTTCTGTTTTAATCCTGCTGGCACGGTTTATGCATATAGAACAGTTTGCGGCAAACTAAGCATTAATTTGCCGCTAAATAATCAGTAAAGGGGGTGTATCTAAATGAAGTTCAGTGGTTACCGACGCCCAGACGGGAAGGTGGGGATACGCAATCATGTGCTGGTTATTCCTTCAGTAGTATGTGCTAACCGGGTTGCCCGTGGAATTGCCCAGCAAGTAGCTGGAGCGACGTGGGTGGAACATCAACATGGCTGTACCCAGTTGGGGGCGGACGCCGAACTTACCTTCCGGGTGCTTGTAAATCATGGCACGCATCCTAACGTATACGGCGTAGTTGTTGTCGGGTTAGGCTGTGAGACCATCCGCGCCCAAGATATTGCCGCAGCCATAAGAAAACAGTGCCCTTACAAGCCGGTCCATCTGGTGATAATCCAGGATGAAGGTGGTTCGGTCAAAGCAACTGCCGCCGGTGTTAGCGCTGCACGCGCAATGGTTAGCGAGGCTTCATGTTTAGAACGAGAGCTAATTGATGCCGCGGAACTAATTTTGGGTACAGAGTGCGGCGGTTCGGATGCTTGTTCCGGTATATCCGGCAATCCGGCTCTTGGTTATGCCAGCGATCTTTTAATAAACGCTGGTGGTACAGTGGTTCTTGCTGAAACAACAGAAATAATCGGCGCCGAACATATCATCGCTTCCCGGGCGGTCAATCCCCAGGTAGCCGCAAAATGTTTTGAGGTTATTAAACGGTGTGAAGATATGGCCAAACAAATGGGAGTTGATATGCGCGGCGGACAACCTACGCCAGGTAATATCGAAGGCGGTCTTTCCTCTATTGAAGAAAAATCGCTTGGCTGTATCTATAAGGCAGGATCTAAACCCTTGCAAGACGTGATCGGTTATGCCGATCCTATAACCCAGAAAGGACTAATTTGGATGGATACCCCTGGTCAGGATATTGAACAAATGACAGGGATGGTAGCTGGCGGCTGTCACCTTATTGTGTTTACTACCGGGAGGGGGACTTGTTGCGGTTCGCCGATTGCGCCGACAATCAAGGTTTCTACTAACACCCAACTGTTTGAACGGATGAACGACAATATTGACCTCGATGCCGGTACCATCATTGTAGGCAGAGAAACAGTGCAAGAGGTCGGGCAACGTATTTTCCGCGAAATACTCAAAGTGGCTTCCGGCAAACTGACCAAAGCAGAAGTTTTAGGTTTCAATGATTTTGCCATCAATCGCATCGGTCCGACAATGTGAGTAAAAGGAGTGGATAGCATGGCGCGCGCAATAATCATGAAAGCTATTGACAATGTCTGTACCGTAGTGGAGACCGTAGAACCGCCTACAGAAGTCACCGCTGAAATCGATGGCAAGACTATTACTGTATTGGCGACCGAACGTATCCCTTTCGGTCACAAAATTGCACTCCAAAACATTCCTGCAGGGCAACCAATTATTAAGTACGGCGAAACTATTGGGCTAGCCACCCAAGATATTCAATCCGGCCAGCATGTCCATGTCCACAACCTCGAAAGCTGTCGGGGACGTGGCGATAAGGTGGCTATTGCTACCCGGCAGGACGGCTAAAAAAGCAAAAATAATTTAACAAGGAGGAGTATTATGCAAATCAAAAAAAACATCGAACGGGTTCCCGGCGGCATGATGATTATTCCCCTTTTACTTGGAGCATTAATAAATACCTTTTTCCCCAATCTTGGTAAAACGCTCGGGTCTTTTACCAATGCCTGGATGACTGGAGCGTTACCGATCTTGTCGGTATTCTTCGTCTGCATCGGCGCTACTATTGACCTTAAGGCTACGCCGTATATCCTAAAAAAAGGTGGGGCTTTGCTTGGCGCCAAACTTCTCTGCGGAGCCACATTAGGGATTTTGGCTGCCCAGTTCATTCCCGCCACTGGCATCCAATCCGGCTTCTTTGCTGGGCTCTCCGTTCTGGCTATTGTCGCAGCTATGAATGACACCAACGGCGGTTTATATATGGCCCTGATCAGCCAGTTTGGCCGTAAAGAAGAAGCTGCCGCTTATTCTCTTATGAGTCTGGAATCAGGCCCGTTCTTTACCATGGTTACCCTTGGAGTTGCTGGTCTGGCCGACTTTCCCCTGCCTGCTTTCATAGGGACGATTTTACCGCTTGTTATCGGCATGGTTCTCGGCAATCTAGACCGTGATATGCGCGAGTTTCTTTCCCGAGCTGTTCCGGTAATGATCCCCTTTTTCGCTTTTGCTCTTGGTAATACTCTGAACTTTATGAATGTTTGGAAGGCCGGACTGCTTGGAATACTAATGGGCGTTGCTGTCGTTGTCATTACAGGCACCGTACTAATTTTGGCCGACAAGCTCACGGGCGGCAACGGAATTGCCGGTATTGCGGCCGCTTCCACTGCCGGCAACGCAGCCGCCGTACCAGCCGCTATTGCGGCGATCGACAAGTCTTATGCCCCGGTGGCCCCTGCTGCAACCATGCTTGTCGCTACATGCGTCATCGTAACCGCAATCTTAGTGCCAATTGCTACAGCTTGGTGGGCTAAACGGGTAAAAACTTGCGAAAACCAAAAGATTGGTGGCTAATTCTCGGTAAGTGAATATCAAACATAATATCAAATATATAGATATGGGGGAATAGTTGTGAAGACAGTTAAATTGGCATATGGTCGTACTGATTTAGTCATTCGCGTTCCGGACCAGGCGGTTGTAATCGAGCCCCGCCATCTTGAGGGCTTGGCCGACGAAAAGGCGGCTGTTTTAGCTGCTATCCGCAACCCCATTGGCACACCGCCATTGAAAGACATGGTGAAACCAACGGATACGGTGGCTATTGTTATTTCAGATATAACCCGGCCGACCCCCAATCATAAGCTGGTGCCATGGCTGATTGAAGAACTCAATCATGTGCCGCGCGAAAACTTTGTGATTATTAACGGTCTGGGCAGCCATCGCGCCAATACTCGGGAAGAACTCATCAGCATGCTTGGTCGCGAGGTAGTGGAGAATTACCGGGTTATCAACCACAATGCCTTTGACGATGCGGAGCTGACTTTTGTTGGCGTGAATGGCTATGGCTCCAAGGTATATTTGAACAAGACCTATGTGGAGGCGTCATTTAAAATTGTTACCGGGTTTATTGAACCCCATTTTTTTGCAGGATTTTCAGGCGGACCAAAAGGTATTTCGCCGGGAGTTGCCGGGATCAGCACTATTTTGGATTTTCATAATGCCCAAATGATTGGCCATCCTAACAGTACTTGGGGAATCATTGAGGGTAATATTTTGCAGGACGCAGCAACCCAGAATTGCCTAATGGCGAAGCCGGACTTCATGCTAAATGTGACGCTTAATGGTAAAAAAGAGATAACTAACGTTTTTGCCGGCGACGTTATCAAAGCGCATCGTCTTGGCTGCGAGTTCGTCAAGGAACATGCCATGTATGCTGTAGATAGCCCATTTGATATTGTCATTACCACTAATTCCGGATATCCGTTGGATCAAAACCTGTACCAGACAGTGAAGGGGATGAGTGCGGCCGCGCAAATTGTAAAGCAGGGTGGTAGTATTATCAGCGCGTCGGAGTGTTCTGACGGCGTTCCTGACCATGGTAATTATGCTAAGATTTTGCAGATGAGATCTACCCCGCAGGAGCTTTTGGACATGATCAATGACCCGTCATTTTTGATGTTTGATCAGTGGCAGGTACAGGTTCAGGCAATGATTCAGCTCAAAGCGGAGTGTTACTTGTACTCGACCTTAGATGACGATACCGTCCGCCGGGCCATGTTTACTCCGATTCACAGTATTGAAGACACGCTCTATGAGCTCCTGAAAAAATATGGCCCAGACGCGACAATAGCCGTGTTGCCGCTTGGACCATTGACCATACCATATGTGAAAAAATAAAGACGCTGATTTAGTTGTTCTCTTATTTGTGGATGCCGATACTACTGCATAAATTTTGCTCATTTCTTGAGAGCCACCATCGGGCGGTTGGTACGGCAACAACCAAAATAAACAGCAGGCGGAACAGCTGATAGGCCACAACAGTAGATAAGTCGGCATTGGCGATCATAGCCGTCAATGCCATTTCGGACATTCCGCCGGGGGCCATGCTGATAAAAACGGTTATTAGCGGAATTGATGTTAATAGTGAAAACAGATAGGCTGCGCCCAAAAGCAAGAAAATGGCCGCAATAACACTCGCAAAGCTGGATAAGGCAATTGTTCTCCAGTTGCTCAGCCTGGTAACTTCTAGGTCGAGGCCCATTTTGATGCCGACCAATATTTGCGCTGCCGCTATGACCGGAGGGGGCAGTACGGGTGCATGGATCCCGGCCAAGGTCAGGGCGGCGGTGCCTAAGACTGGTCCGATAACATACGGACTGGGAAATCTTATGTGTTTAATAAAACTGATTGCGCAAGTTATGGCCACGAAAAATACACAAAGCATCGGGATATCCTGTATCGTAATTGGTACAGCCTGAGGCTTGACGGCGCTGGTTTTGTCGGCTATTCCGTGCAAAGCCACGAAGGGTACGGTAAATACGACGGTAAGCAGGCGAATGGTTTGCATAATCGTTACCACGGAAACGTCAGTACCTTTTGTTTCTTCGCAGATCATGGCCATTTGCGACAGTCCGCCCGGCATACCACCAATTAGACTGTTGGCCGTTCCGATGCCGGTTACCCGGCCGGCAAGATAACTTGTTGCCAGACAGACAACAACAATTAGTAATGTGGCGGCAAGCATTGTTGGGAGTTGTCCAATAATCTGGTGGCCTGTTTCAGGCGTAAACGGACTTCCCATGACATACCCCAGAACAAGCATACCGATATTCCGCATTTTTTTCGGCCAGTAAACAGGTTTTTTAAGCCAAGTTTTCCACAAAACGGCCGCAACCATCGGTCCCAGTGTCCAGGGAAGCGGAATATGGCTAAAACTGAACAATGCACCGCCGGCACAAGCAACAAAAAACACGGGGAAGGACTTTGCTAGCATAAATTATCACCTTTTAAAAAATATAACTGATTTCGCTGTTTTTTTAAAGTGAACGGTGACAATGCGCGAATAAAGCAAAAGGCGCTTTTGAAGACAGGAAGCGCTAGACGGGTAATAGGCGCCGGAAATAAAAAATATTACAAAAAAGCGAAAATACGACAGAACTTTTAGCAATAGTTCTGTCGTATTTTTATGATTCAGGAAGCTACAGCGGAAACAATACAGGGATTCGGGAAAAGTGCGCCCTTACGCCGGGCTTTTTTCCATGCTGGCAGTGCCTGTCCGATACAAAGGGCGTGCTAAGTTCGTAGATGGTTAGGGTATCACTCTGGTTGACAGCAAAGAAAAATGATATAATGAAAGGAAAACTGCTGTGTTACAAAGGAGATTATTGATTATAGATTATGAATGTTTACGAACTGGTTCGATCCTTTTACGAAGAGAATATCGAGTGGCAGCCTGTCATTAAACGCGAGTGGGTGGAAGGATATCTTCGGCATAAGGCGTGGCAGGGAGTCAGTGATGACGAACTGCAAAAAACCTGGCATTACCTGCAGATGTTTGAGACTTATCTGGCCCATGCTGAAACGGATTACAGCGAGTTTTTGGATGCCATGCCTGATTGGGAGTATGCCGAGGCCATAAAGTGGATGGATCACCATTTCGCTGGTTTTAAAAAATCCTTGAAACCGGTGCGCTATTTTTTTGGTATTCTCATGGATTTTTATAAGTATTTGGCGAACAGGCGCATTATTCTCAATACCGAACAACTGGAACGGGCAGCCGAGATTATTGCCGGCGGCCGCAAGGTTAACCTTGACGCCCTCCGCCCTCCGGCCCGAGAACAGGCGGCGCCTTTTGACAAGATGCTGGAAGAAGGTGTGTTACCTGAATTAGCGCCGCTAATCGGAGAAGTGGTAGAACGCCTGATGCATAAATTGGGAAGTTTTTTTCAGCAAAAAGAATTTCGCGATGATTTTCACCGGGCGCTCATGCTTTATACTGGGCCGATGATTGACATTCCGGACGAAGAGGAGGACGAGTTTTGGTTGGGGTTTTGGGATTATTTTCTGTTCGACTATCATCTTATTGCCAATGACCGTACCCCACTGCAGTATTTCCATGAACTTCACGACCAGACACTAGCTCCCGAGGAACGGCTTATTCTCAGTGATTTCATAAATGCCCAATTTTGCGTTTTCTATGTAAGCCGTATTGTTAACCAGGAATGGGTGGAATGCGTCAATCTTTTTACCGAGGAGAAGTTTGAACTTCCCTATCCGGATATGGACTACCGCCTTCTTAAACGGCTGCTTTTCACCGGCCATATTTTCCAGCGGGAACGTACCATGATTAACTACGTTACCAGCGTAGAAGTGAGTCCCAATTTGCGCCGGCGCTTGCGCGAAGAGGTTATTCGCCAAAAACAGATTTATGAACTGCAGCAGCCGGGAGCTACCTGGACGGAGTTTTTGACGCGCCATAGTGCGGCCGTTCGCCACACCATCGACATTCTCACTACTTTGGCCAAAGTCAATGTGACGCCCCGGCATCTCACCGACCGCCGTTTTCCGCCGATTGTTTCTGTGCGGGAACCTAACCAGGACGTTAGCGCGATCATTGCCAGGGTAATGCCTGAGTACGGTTTCTCCTGCTATGATATTAAACTGGCGCAAAAACTTTGGCATGATTACTGTCAGCTTACGCCGGCAACGATACGCAAGCCTGAGGCGTGGGCGGCCGCCGTTATTTATACTTTTGCCCAGATTAATCTACCGGTGGGCATTCCGGCGGAGCCACTGGCTCAGGAGCTGGGGATATCGGCCGGAAGCATTTATACTAACCGCGGCAAGCTATGTGAATTGCTTCAACTGGAAAAACATGATCCCCGCTATTTAAATGAAGAAGGTTTTGTCTTTTCCTTGTTTTCGTCTTAAATTTTGTTATCTTTAGGGCGCTGCATTGCCCAGAATCCCCGGGCCGCAGCGTCCGGCTAAATTCCTGAGTAGGAGGAGTTTATGCGTTGCAGTATATGCGGCGCCGAAACGGGCGACGCGCAGAGGGTATGTGACCGCTGTCGTCAGGCCCAAGCCGATGTGCAGGTACTGACTCCTGACGAGCGGGACCGGTTTACCGGCATTACCATCGATGTCGGAGAACAGCAGCGGGATTATAACCAGAGCCACCACGCGGGCCGGGGCGTGTTTATCCGTCATATAACCCTGGACTGGCGGGGGGGGTTGGCTGACAAAGCTGGCTATTGCCGCTGCAGTGGCCGCGATTGTTTTTGTCGTATTGCCCCTCGGCATCATGTTGGCCGGTGCTTTCGCCATAGGGTGGCTGCTGTTTCGTTTTTTTCGCCGTTAAGCCGAAAATATCCCGGACCTGAGTATAACAGGTTCCGGGATATTTTTTCAGAACGGGCCTTCATCATTGAAGGTAGGAGTTCGTTTATCCTTGAAGTGGGTGAGTACTTCGTCAATGTCGGCAAGCAGCTGTTCTTTATCCTGCGGCAGCGTACCGGCCAGCGGCAGCAGGTTGGAGACATGATTGCTGCGAAATAGGCAGGGTTCGCTGAGGGTGATATGTTTTAACATCTGGCGCAGTTCAACCAAAAACTCATAAGGAGAAAGGGGCTGAAACTCGCCTTGCTCGGCGGCCTGGCGCAGTGGCGTACCCTTGTGGAGCATTAGGGTGAGAGCACTGAGCATGGTTGGATTAATAGCACTGACTACTTCCGCGGTGTGGAGGGCATGCTCCTCTGTCCGTTCGCGGCCGCCCAGGCCGAGGATGACCATGGTAGACAGCTTAATGCCGGCGTCCAGGACCTTACGGCCGGCGGCAACCATTTCAGCGGCAGTGACGCCTTTGTTCACTTTCGCCAATACTGCGTCGTCGCCACTTTCAATACCGAGGTAAATAATGGCCAGGCCGGCTTGCCGCAGGGCGGCAAGTTCCTCCGGCGTCTTGCGGAGAATATCGCGGGGACCGCCATAAATGGTGATACGGCTCAGCTTGGGGAAGGCGTTTTTCAGCATGTTCATGATGGCCAGCAGTTTGTCCGTTGCCAGTACCAGGGCGTTGCCGTCAGCGAGAAAGACGCGCCGGACATCCGGATAGTACCGGGCGGCTTTGGTGATGAGGGCAGCTATTTCCTCAAGCGGACGGGCGCGGAAGCGGACGTCGCGGTACATGGAGCAAAAGGTGCAAGCATTGTGCGAACACCCGATAGTTACCCGGAGGATTAGACTTTTGGCTTCACTAGGCGGGCGGAAAACCATGCCTTCGGCATCATCGAAATAGTCAAAGAACATATGTCATCAACCTTCCTGTAACAATTCGGCCCTGAGCTGGCGATAGCGGGCCGTAAAATAGGGCCCGTTCTGGGCTTCACGGTAATCAAATCCGTAGGCCCGGCGGCTGACAGCGAGGACGGGCGGCGCCTGGATGCGCTTGGCTACGGCCATACCGGTGAACAGCGTCCACCAACGTTCCAGGTCGGCAATAAACGCTTGCGGCGTCGCAAACAGGCGGTTGACAAGACCGGGCTGGCAGCCAAGCTTTTCTTCCAGTATGCCTGCCTGGTACCATTCCAGAATGTCCTCAGGGGCAGCGCGGTGCCAGTGTTCAATAAAGGCGCGGAAGAGGTAATCATGATACGGGTAAATAAGCGGGTCGCCTTTGCCTTCGTCAACTGCTTGTTCGACCGATAGCTCGGCGCTTGGTACAAGTTCGAAGGTTTTACGAGGGATGACGTCCTGTTTATATACCTCATCGTTAAGGTATTGACCCAGAGCATATACCTGGTGTTTCCAGAGGTCGGCCAGGGCGGCGAGAAAACCCGCTTGGTCGCCGTATAATGTGGAATAGCCAACCGTCAGTTCGCTTTTATTGGCGTTGCAGGTAAAGCCGCCGCCAAACGCGGCGGCCAGGCCGGCAAGGACGCGGGAAGAGCGGTCGCGGGCCTGGATGTTTTCCGTCATAAATGGCGTAACCTCCAGGGTCTGTTCGCCGCCGGCGCTCAAATTGACAATGGGCGTACGGCTGATTTGATCTACTGTGTGGTCTACCGACTGCTGAATGGGTACAACAGTGTATAAGCAGCCCAGATTGCGGGCCAGGTCAGCGGCCAAACTTTTGGTCGTCGGCGAGTTATACCGGCTGGGCATGTTGACGAGCAGCACCCGGTCAGGGCCAAGGACCTGCGTGTACAGGGCGGCGGTAACAGCCGAGTCGATGCCGCCGGATACGCCGATAACGACTCGCTTCATGCCAATAGCGGCCAGAAATTTTTCCACGCCATAACGTAAAGCTTGGTAGATGCTGTCGATGCCGCTGTCATCCGGTACGGCAAGCGGCGGTTGCTGCAGCCCGCCGTTTGCAAGATCCAGGTCGAAACAGTGGAGCATCTCTTGGAACGGCGGACAATAGGCGATGATTTCGCCCCGGCAATTGTAGGCGGTGCTGAATCCGTCGAAAGTATAAACCGTCTTGCCATTGTTCTGAAGGCCTACGTTATTTACATAAATCAAGGGGATGCGGCTATCAGCGGCTTGTTTGGAGAATACCCGGTTGCGCTTGTTGTTTTTGCCAAGAGTGAAAGGTGAGCTGGAAATATTAATAAGTGCGTCCAGCCTTTCCTTTTGCCGCAGAATCTCAATAGGCTTGGTAAAATAATCATCGCTCCAGCCGTCCTCGCAAAGCAGGCATCCCAGACGCAGGGGGCGACCGTTCACCCAAGCGGTCACGGGCTGCAGCAGTTCTTCAGCCGTAACGCCTAGTTCCAGGGCCAGCTTGCGTAGGCTGAAAAAATGGCGGGTGTCATCAAACTCGCGATAATTGGGGTGTAACGTCTTGATGCGGAAGGGATAGGGGAAGTTTTCGCCACCGAGCAGTGCGCCGTTCTGCGCCACAAAACACGCATTGTATTTGCGGACCCGCCCGTCGTCGCCCCGCTTGTCCCAATCGACGGCGACATTGCCAAATACGACGCAGATGCCGTCGGAGGCGGCGATAATTTTACGTCCATAGTAGTCGCAGTCACGTAAAAATGCCGGCTGCTCCCAAGTGTCGCCGAGCAGGTAACCGGGAATAGCCATTTCCGGAAATATTACCAGGTCGGCTCGTTGTTGACGCGCCTCGTTTATCATCCGCAGCATGGTTTTAGTATTGATGTCCGGTCTTCCGGGAATGACCTCCATTTGGGCCATTGCAATTCGTAGCAACGTTTTCACCTCATGGGCCGTTTTAGGCTGCCCGGTCGAGGCAGCTAACCGATTATTTCTAATAATTCTGAACGGATTGTGTCAATTTAAACAGGAAAATTCCGTCAGGCATGGAAAAAGAACTATATACCAATTCTCTGTTTTCTTTCAATGTCCTCTATCAAAACCCAAAGGAGGAACTATTCCATGTATGAACAAATTGCGGCTGCCGCCAGCCGGTTGGCCGGTGTCGCTCACAAAACTCCGGTGCTGACTTCCCGTTTGTTGGACGAACGGACAGGCAACATGGTCTTTTTAAAGTGTGAAAATTTTCAACGTATGGGCGCGTTCAAATTTCGCGGGGCCTACAACGCTATCAGCTCTTTGTCGGCGGCGCAGCGGGAAAAAGGGGTGATTACTTATTCGTCCGGTAACCATGCCCAGGCGGTAGCGCTGGCCAGCAAGCTCCTGGGAGTGAAAGCTACCGTCATCGTGCCTGCCGACGCGCCGGCCGTTAAACTGGCGGCTGCGAAAGACTATGGCGCCGCCATCATTACTTACGACCGTGCTGCCGTTTCGCGGGAAGAAGTGGCTGAAAAGCTCATTCGTGAGCACGGTTATACCCTTATTCCTCCGTTTGACCATTACGATGTTATCGCCGGACAAGGCACGGTGGCCAAAGAACTCATTGAAGAGGTGCTGAGCCTCGATTACCTTTTTGTTCAGGTTGGCGGCGGCGGTCTATTAAGCGGGTGTGCTGTGGCAGCTAAGCATCTGCTTCCCCGCTGTCAGGTTATTGGTGTTGAGCCCGCCTTGGCCGACGATGCTACCCGGTCGTTTAAAACCGGCGAGCTGCAAAGTGTGCATAATCCGCCTACCATTGCCGACGGTTTGCGGACGGCCAGTCTGGGGAAAATTACTTTTCCGCTGATACGGCAATACGTCGACGATATGGTGACGGTGACTGAAGAAGAAATTATTAGGACAATGGAATTTTTATGGACGCGCCTCAAAATTGTCGTCGAGCCCTCTGGTGCCGTTAGCCTCGCGCCGTTAATGCACTGTAAGCTTCCGATCGAAGGCAAGCGGGTGGGCGTCATCATCAGTGGCGGCAATGTCGATGTCCGTCAGGCCGGTGAACTGTTCGCCACAATTCAAAACGCTTGACACCATTACACTATAGAATAGATTTTTAAAAAAACTCTTGACAACATGAACAACGCGTTTTAAGATTTAATTAAAATTGAATTGTTAAAAGCTGTGAACGGGAAGAGTAGGCATGCAAGCTTTGGCGCAGCGAGCCGGTGACCGGGCAACCGGAGGTGTGATGACCGGCCCAAAGCCCATGTTGAATGGACCCGCGAGCTGCCCCCCGAACGCACAGGCAAGTAGGCCGGGCCGGTTGCCACCGTTAACAGGCTAGGGTATCGGATTTTGTTCCCGTACCTGAAAAAAGGGAGAACATTATGTTTTCCGAATAAGGGTGGTACCGCGAACCATTTCGCCCCTTACGGGTGAAATGGTTTTTATTTTTCGTAGGCCGAGTCGGTTGCCACTGTTAGCAGGCTAGGGTATCGGATTTGGTTCCCGTGCCTGAAAAGGGAGAACATTATGTTTTCTGAATAAGGGTGGTACCGCGAACCATTTCGCCCCTTACGGGTGAAATGGTTTTTATTTTTATACAGTGAGGAGGATGGCAATGTTAAAAGAATTTCTCGCTCAAGTAGTCAGCGGCCAAAATCTTGGCCGGGAGGAAGCCAAACAGGCAATGCATATTATCATGTCCGGCCAGGCGAGTGAAGCCCAGATCGGCGCCTTTCTTACCGCTTTGCGGATCAAAGGCGAAACAAGTGACGAAGTGACCGGTTTTGCCGAAACGATGCGAAATCATGCCATCAGAATCCAGTGCAGCAGTAAACAAGTAATCGATACTTGTGGTACTGGGGGAGACAAAAAAGGGACTTTTAACATATCAACAACCGTAGCCTTTGTCTTGGCCGGCGCCGGTCTTACGGTCGCCAAGCACGGCAACCGCGGCGTTTCCAGCTCCTGTGGCAGTGCCGATGTGCTCACCGCTTTAGGTATTAACGTCAATTTGCCAGCGCAAGCGGTTGTCAGAGCCCTTGATGAAGTTAAGGTTGGCTTCTTGTATGCCCCGTTGTTTCATCAGGCCATGAAATATGCCGCCAAGCCGCGCCAGGATTTAGGGTTCCGAACGGTTTTCAACCTGCTGGGGCCACTAACTAATCCGGCTAACGCTACCTGCCAGTTGGTTGGCGTCTATGAGCGGTCGCTAACGGAAAAGGTTGCCGAGGCATTGGTTGGGCTTGGCGTACAGCGGGCAATGGTGGTGCACAGCTTTGACGGCATGGACGAAATATCGACAGCGGCGCCTACCCAGATAGCGGAGGTAAACCACGGCGAGATAAGGTCATATGTCATTGATCCCCTCGAGTATGGCTTTACTCCCGCTAATTCAGAAGCGTATCAAGGAGGTTCGCCGGAAAAAAATGCGGCGATTACCTTGGCCATTCTTCAGGGTCAGCGCGGTCCTAAACGGGATATTGTGCTTCTTAATGCGGCAGCAGCTTTGATGGTTGCCGATATGGCGCCCAACTTAAAAGACGGCTTAGCCATTGCCGCCGCCAGCATCGATAGCGGCGCCGCCTTAGCGAAGCTGGAAGAGTTAAAAGAATTTAGTCAACGGGAGGAGTTATTATTATCATAAAAATCTGCGGCATAACATCACTTGCGGCTGCTCAGGCCGCCAAAGAAAGCGGCGCCGATTTGCTGGGGTTCGTCTTTGCCGATAGCCGGCGCCGGATTGAGCTAAACGCGGCGCAAAAAATAGCCAGGGCAGTTAAGGGAATCGGGAAGGTCGGGGTGTTTGTCAATGCGCCGCTGGCGGAGGTGCAGGAGATTGCCGGCCAGTGTCAGTTAGATTTTGTCCAGCTGCATGGTGACGAAACGCCGGAGTATTGTCGTGCGGTAAAACATCCTGTCATTAAAGCGGTAAGGATCGGGAGCGGCTTCGATATTGCCGATATAGAGGCTTATGACGTTGATTGGGTGCTGCTTGACAGTTTGGTTCCGGGCCAGTACGGCGGAACGGGAGTGGCTTTTGCCTGGAATGATGCGCAAACTTTACGCTGGCGGCTAAAAAACCGCGTGATGGTGGCCGGCGGCCTTACACCGGAAAATGTGGGGGAAGCCATTCGCATACTGAGTCCGGACGGGGTTGATGTATCCGGTGGGGTTGAAACAAACGGAACAAAGGATAGTGAAAAAATTTACCGGTTCATTCAAGCCGTACGGGCGGCGCAAAGGGGTGGGGGCAATGCTGAAAACCATTTTAGCTAAGAAATATCAGGAAGTAAAAACAGCTAAACAGAGACGACCATTGCCAAGTTTGCTTCAGGATATAAAACCGGGCAATTTCGCGTTGCGTACGGCATTGAAACAATCTGCCTGGTCGCTTATCGCTGAATGCAAATTAGCTTCGCCGGCGAAAGGACGGTTATGTACCCAATATTCCGTGCCCGAACTAGCCAAAATTTATACCGCCCATGGCGCAACTGCGCTCTCTGTACTTACAGACAGTCATTTTTGCGGCGCTTTAGCGGATATAGAAGCGGTGCGGGCCGTCACGGAGCTGCCAATCCTTCGCAAGGATTTCATCGTTGACGTGTACCAAATTTATGAAGCTAGGGCTGTCGGGGCCGATGCCGTGCTATTAATCGCCGGGATTCTGTCAGATGGCGAGCTCGAGGAGTTTTTAACGGTGGCGCATGGGATCGGTTTGGATTGTCTGGTAGAAGTGCATAACGAGGTCGAACTAAACCGGGTACAGCAGACACCGGCTTTACTTGTGGGCATTAATAACCGTAATTTGAAGACATTTACCGTTGACCTTATGACGACTTTTTCCCTTCTGCCCCACTGTGACAAGCGCCGGATCATTATCAGTGAAAGCGGCGTGAAGACGGGAGAAGACGCCTTACGCCTAAAAGCGGCCGGGGTTCAGGGCATATTGGTCGGTGAAGGGTTGGTCAAAGCGGAGAATATTGCCGCGAAAACACGAGAATTAGCTTTAGCAAATACCCAAAATGGAGGGAGATACCATGCCGGATAAAAATGGGCGCTATGGTCGATATGGCGGCCGGTTTGTACCTGAGACTGTCATGCCGGCCTTAATCGAACTTGAGAATTACTACTTAAAGTTAAAAGACGATGCTGCCTTTCAGCAGGAACTGGCGTTTTATCTCGGCCAATATGCCGGGAGGCCGACACGATTGTATTTTGCGGAAAATCTTACGGCCTACTATGGCCGCGGCAAAATTTATCTAAAACGGGAAGATTTGCTGCATACCGGGGCTCACAAAATTAATAATGCGATCGGCCAGGCTTTACTAGCGCGGCGCATGGGCAAAGGACGGATTATCGCCGAAACCGGCGCCGGCCAGCACGGTGTGGCAACCGCGACGGTTGCCGCCCTGTTTGGGCTAAAGTGCCGGGTGTATATGGGCGAGGAAGATATGGAGCGCCAGGCTCTTAATGTGTTCCGCATGCGGCTGTTAGGCGCCGAGGTTGTGCCGGTGACCAGCGGCACGGGCACGTTAAAAGACGCCACCAGCGAAGCCATCCGCGATTGGGTGACTAATGTGCGCGACACCCATTACATCATCGGCTCGGTTGTCGGCCCCCATCCTTACCCGATGCTTGTCCGGGATTTTCAGGCCGTTATTGGCGAAGAAGTAAAGGAGCAAATGGTTAAAATGGCGGGGCGCCAGCCAAGTTATCTGATTGCCTGCGTAGGCGGCGGGAGTAACGCGATGGGAATTTTTTATCCCTTCCATGACCAACCGGAGGTTAAAAAAATCGGTGTTGAAGCGGCGGGCAAAGGGTTGGCCACCGGGCAGCACGCCGCATCGCTTACGCAGGGCCGGCCGGGCGTGTTGCACGGCGCCTTGAGCTACCTGCTGCAGGATGATGACGGGCAAGTTATTCCGGCCTATTCCGTGTCCGCCGGACTTGATTATCCCGGTGTCGGTCCGGAACACGCCTTTTTTAAAGACGAAGGGATAGTTACCTATACCGCCGTTACTGATGAAGCGGCCTTAGCCGCTTTTCAGCGCCTGGCTAAGCTGGAAGGCATCATACCTGCTCTGGAAAGTGCTCATGCCCTAGCGTTTTTAGATGAGCTGATGCCGGCGACAAATCCGGATGATATCGTGGTCGTTTGCTTGTCTGGCCGCGGGGATAAAGATGTCCAGATGGCAGCAAATATACTGGGGGGATTGGCATGTCACGTTTGAACGAAGTGTTTTGCCAGCTGAAAGCCCAAGGTCGTAAAGGGCTAATTGTCTATTTAACCGCTGGCTGCCCTGATTTCGCAGCTACTTTAGAAGCCGTGCAGGCAGTGGAAGCGGCTGGGGCCAATATCATTGAAATCGGGATTCCCTTTTCCGATCCAATGGCTGACGGCCCTGTAATTCAAAAGGCGGCGTCCTTGGCGCTCCAAGGCGGAGCGACTACCGGCAAAGTACTGGAACTGGTCAGGCAGATCCGGCAAAAATCGGCTATTCCCTTGGTAGTCATGACCTATATTAACACGGTGCTGCAGTTTGGCGTGGAAAAATTCGTCCGTTCGTTTGCCCAGGCAGGGTTAGACGGTCTTATTGTACCTGATTTGCCGGTTGAAGAGTCGGCCCTGTTAGAAAACTATTGCCGGGAAGCCGGGCTTGCTCTAATTCAGTTTATTGCCCCCACTACCGCCCCGGAGCGGGCCGTCACCATCTGCCACAAGGCGGCCGGGTTTTTGTATTGCATTTCCGCTACCGGCGTTACCGGCGTACGCCAGGTAGATTACAGCCAAATCGGTTCTCTGATTAATAATGTGCGTCAGTATACTTCATTGCCGGTGGCGATTGGTTTTGGCATTGGCAGTCCCCAGGCAGCGCGTGAAGCCGCCGATTATGCTGATGCTGTTATTATCGGCAGTGCCATTATGCAGCAGCTTATAGACAAGGGCGTGGATGCGGCCAGGGCTTTTACCGAGTCTGTCCGGCTGGCCCTCGATCAAAGGAGTGAGCAGCCTGATGCAGGTGTTTCCCGCTAAAGCTGAATTTTGTCGCTTGGCGCAGACCCATAATATAGTGCCTGTTTATACTAGGCTGGCAACCGACATGGAGACGCCGGTTTCGCTGTACTATAAGATTTTGGGGGATGATGTAGGGTTTATCTTAGAAAGTGCTGAGAACGGTAAAACTTTTGGCCGCTATTCGTTTATCGGGGCTTTGCCTTTCGCTCATTTTCGTGCTTATCATCTATACTCTGAAATTACGGTAGAACAAGAAACAGTGCGGGTTAACGATCGGCCAATGTTGGCGCTGCGTAATTTTCTTAACAGTTTTTCGTACCCTGCTTTGTCGGGCTTACCGCCCTTTATCGGCGGCGCCGTCGGCTACTTTGCTTATGAGATTGCCGCAACTTGGGAACGGATACGAGGGCAAACCATCCCGGAGGATATGATATTAGCCGAGCTTTTATTTTGCCAGGTGTTAGCCATTGTGGATCACCTTACCCATTGTACCACCCTGGTCTATTTAGTTCGACTAGATTCTTCTGCCGACGTCGGTCGTAAATACGACCAGGCCGTAGACCAGTTGCGTGACCTCTGGCGCAGAATACAGCAGCAAGTGAAAGTTTCAGAGGCCGCCGGTAATTGTGCCGCTGAGCCGGGCAAGGTGAATATTAGCGAACAAATAAAACAGCAGTTTATGGCCGGAGTACGAAAGGCTAAAGAGTATATTGCAGCCGGTGATATTTTTCAGGTGGTCCTGTCCCAGCCTTTCCGCGTAAAACTCAACACCCAGCCGTTTGCCTTGTACCGCCGGTTGCGTCAGGTTAACCCGTCCCCTTATATGTTTTATGTCAATTTTGGTAACCACCAGCTTATCGGTGCTTCGCCGGAAAGGCTTGTCAAGCTGGAAGGTGACCGTGTGTTGACCTGTCCTATCGCCGGTACGCGACCGCGGGGAAAAGACGCTGCAGAGGATGATTGCCTTGCCGCTGATTTATTAGCCGATATTAAAGAACGGGCCGAGCATGCCATGTTAGTTGACCTTGGCCGTAATGATGTCGGCCGCGTCAGTTTGCCGGGAACAGTGAGGGTTGAGCGCCTGATGCAAGTGGAGAAGTTTTCCCATGTCATGCACTTGGTTTCCGAGGTTTCCGGCCGCCTTGACCCGCAGTTTTCGGCACTGGATGTTTTAGCCGCTTGTTTCCCGGCGGGGACGGTGAGCGGCGCGCCGAAAGTACGGGCAATGGAAATTATCAATGAACTGGAAACTGATAGGCGGGGTATCTACGCGGGCGCTGTAGGCTATCTGGATTTTCGCGGCAATATGGATACGTGCATTGCGATCCGTACGATGGCGATTGACGGTGATGAAATCGTCATTCAGACCGGGGCCGGCATAGTCGCCGATTCGGTTCCGGAAAAAGAATTTCAGGAAGTGCTGCATAAGGCGCAAGCTTTATTTCAAGTAATAGCGGAGGCTGGGAATCATGGTGTTAATTATCGATAATTATGATTCCTTTACTTACAATCTTTATCAGTACGTGGCTGATTTAGGGTATAAGGTACGCGTTGTCCGCAATGACCAAACTACATTAGATGAAATTGAGGCCGCCGGCTATAAGGCTATCATAATATCGCCCGGGCCTGGTGCACCTGCTGACGCCGGCATCAGCAAAGCCGTTGTTGCCCGCTTTGCGGGAGAAATACCTATTTTAGGTGTATGTCTGGGGCACCAGGTAATCGGTGAGGTTTTCGGCGGACGGGTGGTCCGGGCGCCTGAACCGGTACATGGTAAGATTTCACTTATCCGGCATTCCGGTTCAGGTATTTATCAGGGCTTATCCAATCCTTTTAGTGCCGGACGTTATCATTCATTAGTGGTCGATCACCAAGAATTGCCTTCGTGTCTGGAAGTGACTGCTACTACCCCAGATGGCCTCATCATGGGTCTGAGACACCGGCATTTTCCAGTTGAAGGGCTGCAATTTCATCCGGAATCAATATTGACGCCGGAAGGGATAAAACTTTTAGAAAATTTTTTGTCACCACTGAAATAAATATACTGAAAAATAAATATATAGGTACTTGATTGTGGCAAAGGCATATGCTATAGTAATAACAATAAAATTGGATAGTTTAACAACGATGAAGAGGAAGAGTACGCATACTGCCTTTGTTACAGAGAGCCGGGAAGGATGAGAACCGGTACAGGGAATATGCCGAAGTTCGCCTCGGAGTTGCGTGCTGAAATCCCAGGAGGGATGGTAGGTGGCGTCGGAGACCTTCGCCGTTATTGGAAGGGGGGTATCGGCTTAGTGCCCGTACTCTGCAAAGTGATTCGCCGTTAGGCGAATAACAAAGGTGGTACCGCGAGAGCAGCTCTCGTCCTTTACGGATGAGAGCTTTTTATTTTATTTATCAAAAACGGGAGGGAATACAATGGCTCTGGTCAGTACCGAGTTTATGGCGGAACGTATTGTAGGCTATCTTGGCCCGCGTGGCACGCACAGTGAAGAAGTGGCGCTTTGCCTTTACAGAGGAGAAAAAGGACGATTTATACCTTTTGCCAGTATTGATGCAGCTATTAGAGCCGTAGAAACCGGTGAAGTCATGGAATGCTTGGTACCGGTTGAGAATTCGCTTGAGGGATCTGTTAATATTACGCTGGATACGTTAGCTCACGATGTTAACCTTTTTATTACAAGAGAAATGGTATGGCCTGTTAAGCACAACTTACTGGTTAAAGCCGGTACCAAGCACATCAACGTAGTTGTTTCTCACCCTCAGGCGCTGGCCCAGTGCCGGCATTATCTCGCCCGTTTTTATCCGGGTGTAGAGCTGAAACCTGTCGAGAGCACGGCAGAGGCGGCCTATCTTGTCGCCAGCGGAGCGAAAAACCATGCCGCCATAGCCAGCCTCCGGGCTGGTGAGATTTACGGATTGGAGACAGTAGCAGCAGATATTCAGGATAATCCTAATAATTATACACGTTTTATCGTGCTCGCACAGCGACCGGCAGATGTGCGAAGCGGGCGCCGCAAAACGTCGGTAGTATGCCAAATTAATGGCGAGCGCCCAGGCAGCCTATGTGATGTTTTGCAAGAGTTTGCCCGGAGAAATGTCAACCTTACCAAGATTGAGTCCCGCCCCGCCCGTACCGGTTTAGGTGTTTACATCTTTTTTCTTGATATTGATGGCGATATTGATGATGACAATGTTCACGCCGCGGTTAGTGCGGTGAAGCTTAAAAGCCTGTGGTTTAAAAACTTAGGCTCCTATCCTGTGTATGCTGTATAAAAAAACGATTGACAAAAGTATTTCGGCCCTGGTATGATAAATAAAAAATACCAGTAAAGACGATGATGAGGAGAAGTAGCTGCATAGTGTCGCCCAGAGAGCCGGTGGTAGGTGGAAACCGGAGGATGCGTGCAGTGAAATACACCTCTGAGTTGTAGGCCGAAATTAGGGGACGAGTATTACCCCGCGAAAGTAGGCCGTGCCGGCTGCCGCCGTTACCCGGATAGGATATCGGAAGCAAATAGGTGCTTCCCGTATCTGACGAGTGGTAGCAATACAAGCAGGGTGGTACCGCGGGAGTAAAATCTCGTCCCTAAGGGGGCGAGATTTTTTGCATTTTCAACTTATAACGTTTTTAGGAGGATGGTAGTATGGTAATCGTTATGAATCCTGAGGCAACCGAGGAACAAGTGCAGCAGGTTATCGACCGAATTCATGAGGCGGGGCTTAAAACGCACCTTTCCAAGGGGCAGTATCGTACCATTATTGGTATTATCGGCGACAAAAAGAAAATTGCTTCGCTGCCTGTTGAGGCCTTTGACGGCGTGGAAAAGGCGGTGCCTATCACCGCCAGTTATAAATTGGTCAGCCGGGAGTTTAAGCCCGAAGATACGATCATTGATATCAACGGAGTCAAGATCGGTGACGGTTCACTGGTTGTAATGGCTGGGCCCTGTGCCGTTGAGAGCCGGGAGCAGCTTTTGGAAACGGCAGAAATTGTCCGCGCCGCCGGCGCGCAATTTTACGCGGTGGGGCTTTTAAACCCCGTACATCTCCCTACGCCTTTCAGGGCTTGGAAGAACAAGGACTGCAGTATTTGGCGGAAGCCCGCGAGGCAACAGGCCTGAAAATTGTCACCGAAGTAATGGATGCAGCATCGGTGGAGCTGGTGGCGGCCTATGCCGATATTCTCCAAATTGGCGCCCGCAACATGCAGAACTTTCATCTGCTAAAAGCAGTAGGGCGATGCGGCAAACCTGTACTTCTCAAAAGGGGGATTGCCGCCACTATCGCCGAGTGGCTCCATGCCGCCGAGTATATTTTAAACGAAGGCAATTACAATGTCATACTGTGTGAGCGCGGTATTCGCACTTTTGAGGAATATACCCGCAACACCTTAGATCTTAGTGCCGTTGGCGCTATTAAACACTTAAGCCACTTGCCGGTCATTGTTGATCCCAGCCACGGTACCGGCAAATGGCGCTTGGTGCGACCGATGGCCATGGCAGCTGTGGCGGCGGGAGCGGACGGTTTACTCATTGAGGTCCATCCCAATCCGGCCGAGGCGCTGAGCGACGGGCCGCAGTCGTTAAATCCGGCGAATTTTGCCGCCCTTATGGAAGATGTACGAGAGCTGGCGGCCTTTTTGCGGAGGCATTCAGCATGAACGGCAGATTGGTTGTCGCCGTTGTTGGACTAGGGTTGATTGGCGGTTCATTGGCGCTGGCTCTAAAAAAGTATACTAATCATAGCGTATGCGGCTGTGATATTTCGGCTGATACACTAAAGCAGGCGCTTCAGGCAGGCGCGGTTGACCGGGCGGAAACAAAAATTCATGAGGCAGTTAACGGCGCCGATGTCGTAATTTTTTGTTTGCCGGTCAGCCATATTCCGGCCGCAATAGCTGAGGCGGCACCTTATTTTAAGCCAGGGGCGGTCATTACGGACGTAGCCAGCGCCAAAGGCTGCCTATTAGCCACGGTACCGGGTCTTATGCCGCGGGAAGTTACCTACATCGGCGGTCACCCCATGGCCGGTTCGGAAAAAAGCGGTTTCACTGCCGCTCATGCCGAACTTTTTGTTGGCAGGCCCTATATCCTTACCCAACCGGAAAAGGCAAGCGATGAGGCCATGGCCAGATTGCGGCAAATTATTACCGCCATAGGCGCTATTCCGGTCGTGATGGACGGGGAACTGCACGATATGGTGGTCGCGCAAATCAGCCATATCCCGCATATTATGGCCGCCGCGCTGGTAAATTTGGCGGGCAGTGGCAAACACTCCCATTTAAGTCTGTCGCTAGCGGCCGGTGGATTTCGTGATATGACCCGCATTGCCGCATCCAATCCCGCGTTATGGGTCGATATTTGCTTTTCGAACCGAACGCAGATCATTAACTCCTTAAAACAATTGCAAGAAGTGCTGCAACGGGTTACCCAAAATCTCGAAGAAAACGATGTTTCCGGATTAGCGGCATTTCTTTCCCAAGCCAGGGAGATGCGCGAGGCTTTGGTTCATAGCAAATACCAGCCTGTGAAGATGGCGGATGAGTAAGTAATTTTACAGGCCGGAATTGGGGAGGAGAAACGATGAAAAATAAAAAGATACAGGTTTTCTTGCTATGTATATTGGCAATATTCTTATTATTAACCGGTTGCGGTCAGGCTCCCGCCAAGAAAAAAGTGAGCATTGCCGCGCTTAAACTGACTAGTTCGGCTCCGATTTTCATCGGAATTGAGAAAGGCTTTTTCAAAGACGAAGGTATAGAATTGGAAGTTCAGTGGTTTGACGCCGCTCAGCCTATTGCTGTGGCTACGGCTTCCAACAAAGTGGATATTGGCGCGACAGGTATTACTGCCAGCCTGTTTAATATGGTAGCCAGTGGGCAGCAGTTATCCCTGGTAGCCGATAAAGGCCGGGAACAAAAAGGATATTCATCGTCGGCCGTAGTTGTTACTACCGAACTCTGGGAACAGGGTGCACGAAACATAGCGGACTTGAAAGGGAAACGTATCGGGATTACCCAAGCAGGGTCTACTTTCCATTACATGATCGGTCGATTGTTAGAAGCAAACGGATTATCGCTCAATGATGTGCAGATCGTTCCGTTGGCCAAGGTCAGCGCCCTGATGGCTGGATTGCAGAGTAAGCAGGTAGATGCCGTAATATTAAATGAGCCTAATATTAGCAAAGTGGTTTCCGCCGGTTACGGCAAGGTCTTGGTCTCTGTCGGGGATGTGATGGAATATCAAACGTCAGCTATCTTTTTTTCACCCGATTTTGTAAAAGATAAAGACACGGCAATCCGCTTTTTAAAAGGGTATATCAAGGCAACCAGGTATTATTACGACGCCGTATTAGCGCAAAAAGAGGGCAAACCGGCTGCCGGCGGCAATTATGATGAAGTTATCAATATTATTGCGAAATACACGGGAGCGCCTGCGGCCGATATCAAAGCAGGTCTGCCTTATATTGACCGTGATGGTAAATTATTGAGCGATGATATTCAGACGCAAATTACTTGGTATGCAAAACATCAGATGATAGATAAACCAATCGTTTCTTCGCAAATAGTAAATACCGCTTTGTGGGAAGAAGCCCTGCGGCAGGTCAAATAGTGGGTGACCGAGCCGAGGAGGACAATTTATGAAAGTAGTTATTGAGCAGGTAAGCAAGACGTATCCGGGACGTTACGGCAGGCAGCTTTGTGCGCTTGCGGATATTAACCTTACCGTTCATGATGAAGAGTTTATTGTGCTAGTAGGGCCCAGCGGGTGCGGTAAATCAACGCTGTTGAATATGGTTGGCGGCTTGCTAAGTCCTACTAGCGGCAAGATTTACGTTGAGGGACTTAAAGCCAACCGTGATCCGGTAGTCGGCATAGTGTTTCAAGACGTGGGGCTGTTTCCCTGGCGTACCGTTAGCCAGAATATAGCCTTCGGATTAGAGGAAATGGGGCTATCCAAGCAGGAACAAAGGGAAAGAGTTGATTATTATGTCTCGTTGGTTGGATTAGCAGGATTTGAAACTGCTTTTCCGCACCAGTTATCCGGCGGGATGCGTCAACGGGTAGGAATAGCGCGGGCATTAGCTATTCAACCTGACCTGTTATTGATGGATGAACCCTTTTCGGCTTTGGATGCCCAATCAAGAATGTTAATGCAGGAAGAGCTGCTAAGAATTTGGGGAAAGCGGCGACTTAGCACTCTCTATGTAACGCATAATATTCAGGAAGCAGTATATTTGGCTGACCGGGTCGTAGTTTTATCGCGGCGTCCTGGTCGCGTTATTAGTATTATTTCGATTGACTTGCCGAAATTTGGCCGGGACCAAGATGAATATATTACCCAGTTTAATGGTTATGTTGAGCAAATCTGGCAGCTGATTCGCAAAGACGCCGAGGATGCGCTACGGGAGGGGAATAAGGAGTGACATACCGGCGTGAAATAACGAACCGTTTGGCGTTCATGGAACAACAAATGCCGCGTTGGGCAGCTGGCGCAGCCATCCTAACGGCTTTGGTTTTATGGGAGCTAATCAGCCGAAGTGGTTTAATTTCGGAGCTTTATCTGCCTGCGCCAACCGTAATTATACGAACCGGTTGGGATATGATTATTAGCGGCGAACTGCTGGATAATAGTCAGGCAAGTTTAAGCCGTATTCTTCTTGGTTTTTTGCTTGGTAGCTCGCTGGGAATTTTGATGGGCTTGGCAACAGGCTTTTCAAAATTAGCCGAAGCGGTAGGTATTCCGCTAATTTATGCCGTTTATCCCATTCCGAAAATAGCTCTTTTGCCCCTCATTATTCTTTGGCTAGGCATCGGGGAATTATCAAAAGTGACAATTATAAGCCTGGGTGTCTTTTTTCCGGTAGTTATCAACACTTATTCCGGCGTAAAAAATGTTGATCCCTTGTTAATTAAGGTAGCTATCAGCTTTAAGGCTACCCGGTCCCACATCATCGCAAAAGTGATCTTACCGGCGGCATTGCCGGCCATTTTTGCCGGACTAAAAATGGCTGCCGGAACATCGCTGTTATTATTGGTTGCGGCCGAGATGATTGCTGCCAAAGAAGGCATCGGTGCACTAATTTTGCGCTACGGTGACCTTATGCTTACAACCAAGCTTATGGTAGGGGTGTTGACATTATCGTTGCTTGGCGTTATTTTTAATTCTTCGCTCGAATGGATAGAGCGGCGGATTATTACCTGGAAAAACTAAGTTATTGGGAGAATGAAAGAAAATGATTGTCTTGAAATGTAATCACGGGCTTCAGGGAACCGTGACGGTACCTGGCGATAAATCCATTTCCCACCGGGCAGTTATGCTTGGCGCTTTGGCCGAAGGAATCACAACAATCGACGGTTTTTTGCCGGGGAAGGATTGCCTGGCGACAATTGATTGCTTCCGTAAACTAGGTGTTAACATCTGCCAGACGGGGAGCCGGGTAGAAGTAGAAGGCGTTGGCTTACGGGGGCTGCGGGCACCGCAGGAGGTGTTATATGTAGGTAACTCCGGCACCACCATCCGGCTTTTGCTGGGTATTCTCGCTGCCCAACCGTTTCGAACCGTTATAACCGGGGATGAGTCTATTTGCCGCCGCCCCATGGGGCGGGTAGTTGTCCCCCTGCGGGCGATGGGGGCGCGCATTGACGGAGAAGGCGACGGAAACTTTGCACCTTTATCCGTATATCCTGTCAATGGATTATCAGGTATCGACTACTCTACGCCTGTAGCCAGCGCCCAGGTCAAATCGGCATTGTTGCTCGCCGGTTTATACGCCCAAAGTGCGACGACAGTTACGGAACCGGCTGTTTCCCGCGACCATACAGAACGTATGCTGGCCTATTTTGGCGTCGACATCCGGCGCGAAGGGCTGTCGGTTCAGGTCCGACCGGCGTCTGGTTTAACCGGCCGGCATGTAGTTGTACCCGGCGACATTTCGTCGGCGGCCTTTCTTATGGCAGCGGCGCTAATTGTTCCCGGTTCAGAAGTAATTATCCGCAATGTCGGCGTCAATCCTACCCGAACAGGGGTCATTGATGTATTAAAGGCCATGGGTGGCGATATTAATATTGAAAACTTACGGGACGAGTGCGGTGAGCCTGTAGCTGATGTGCGTGTTCGCCATAGTCGTCTGCGCGGCATTACCATCGCCGGGCCAATTATTCCCCGCCTGATTGACGAGATCCCGGTCATCGCCGTTGCCGCCGCTTTTGCCGAGGGAACCACCACCATCCGTGACGCTGCGGAGCTAAAGGTTAAGGAGTCGGATCGCATTGCGGCTATTGTTAACGGCCTTCGACAAATGGGCGGAGACGCGGTGGCTTTGCCTGATGGACTAAGGGTTCAGGGTGGCCGACCGCTTAAGGGGGCGGTCATAGACAGCCAGGGCGACCATCGAATCGCCATGGCCTTTGCGATTGCCGGACTGATGGCCAACGGTGACACCGTAATCGGTAACGCTGAATGCATAGATGTGTCTTTCCCCGGTTTTGCCGCCCTTATCTCTACCCTAGGCGCTAACATAGCCCGGACAGGAGAGAGCGACAAATGCATAGAATACAAAAATTATGGCTAACATAGAAAAGATAAATTCAGAAAGGGGGGGGGGTGGCATGCTCGGCAATTGTTCTGTCATTATGGCCATTCTGCAGGAAAACCGGACCGAAACAGCGCTTAAGGTGCAGGATATTCTGACCCGTTATGGTTGCTACATCCGCGTGCGTCTCGGTTTGCACGACGCGGCTTTAGATGACTGTACCAATACCGGTCTGATTTTACTGCAGCTTTGCGGCGACAACATTCCCGTCAGCGAATTGGAAAAAGAGTTGACCGACGTGCCGCACGTCAAAGTGAAGAGCATGAGATTGGACTTTTAGGGGGCTGCGGCGCCCTCTTTCTATTTAAAGGAGACGCCGTTGACAAATCTAGGAAACAATTATATACTGTGAAAAAATGATGAAAAATTTAAGGAGATTATAGAGGAAGTGATAAAATGAGCGCGAAAGTGTATTTTTTGCCATTGCCTGATGGCGTTTCGGTGGCTGAGCAGGCTGCGGCGATGCGGAAAATTTACGAAGCTTCCGGCGCCGACGAGGTATTTGGCCCAAAAGATTTTGTGGCAATTAAGTTGCATGTAGGGGAAAAGAAGAATACAACTCATGTCAAGCCCGAATTGGTGCGGGAGCTGGTGGAAAAAGTCAAGGCGAAAGGGGCACTACCCTTTTTGACCGAAACCTCTACTTTATATAAGGGCGAGCGGGAAAATGCCGTAAAACACCTTCTCCATGCCCACCGCCACGGGTTTGGTATTGATAATGTCGGCGCCCCTTTCATCATGGCTGACGGGCTGACAGGAAATACGGAATACGAAGTCACTATTAACGGTGAACTACACAAGACGGTGAAAGTGGCGCGCGAAATTATGAGCGCCGACGCCATGCTGGTTGTTTCGCATCCTACCGGCCATCCTGCCGCCGGGCTGGGGGCATGCATTAAAAATCTGGGGATGGGGCTTGCCAGCCGGATGGGCAAGATGCGCCAGCACTCGGCCATGCTTCCGGAAGTGCTCACTGATAATTGCCGCTTTTGTCAAAAATGTTTAAAGTGGTGCCCGCAGGAAGCGATCATTGAAAAAGATGGCAAAGCGTATATAATGACTGAAAAATGTATCGGCTGCGGCGAATGCTTGGCTGTTTGCCGCTTTGACGCCGTAAAGTACGACTGGGGCGCAGAATCAGGATTTATGCAGCGCAGTATGGCGGAACATGCTTATGGTGTAGTTAAGGAGAAACAGGGCAAATGCTTTTTCTTTAATGTCATGATTAATATGACCAAAGACTGTGACTGCTTTAACGTTAATCAGACTAAATTTATTCCTGATATTGGTATTCTTGCTTCCGCTGACCCGGTGGCGATTGATGTGGCCACGTTGGATTTGACGGCCAAGGCAAATGGACAGACGTTAGCCGAGATGGCCTATAAACACCATAATGCCAGGATTCAAATTGAACATGCCGCCAAGATTGGTATGGGCTCATTGGACTACGAGCTTATTACGCTATAGGGGCGAGGAAGTTTGAAAACTAATGCGGCGCGTATTTTGGAATCGCTTAAGATTAGTTATGAATTGCGGAAGTACGAGGTGGATGAAGCCGATTTAAGCGCTGAGGCGGTGGCGGCGAAGCTGGGCCTGCCGCCCCAGCAGGTTTTTAAAACACTGGTGGCGCGAGGGGATAAGACCGGGGTGCTCCTCGCTTGCGTACCTGGCGCCGCCGAACTGGACCTTAAGGCCTTAGCTGCCGTCAGCGGCAACAAGCGGGTGGAGCTCGTCCCCCTCAAAGAGGTGCAGCCGCTTACCGGCTATATTCGCGGTGGCGTGTCGCCGTTGGGAACAAAGAAGAAATACCCGGTATTTCTCGACGAAAGTGCCCGGCAGTGGGAACGAGTTTCGCTCAGTGCTGGCGTGCGGGGCTGCCTGATTATCCTTGCTCCCCACGATTTGGCCAGGGCGGTGCAGGCCACATTCTGCGCCATAGCGCGCTGGTAGTTAGGCCGCCTACAGAGTGTGGGTAAAACAGTGTAATGTAAATTAGACTATGGTTGAAATACTGTGGGGAGAGGGAGGCTAGCGTGAAGAAGATTTTCATCCACGAAAACATCCGCCAGGTAATGCCCGGCTGCCGGCTGGGCTGCATTATTGTTGAAAATGCCAACGTCCGGGGGACGCCGCCGGCGTTAGTACAAGAGTTCAACGAATTGCAGGCCCAGGTTGCCAAGACTTATAACCTTGATATTCTACCCACTATGCCGCGGATCATGGCGGTGCGCAGTATGTATAAAAAACTGCATTTCGACCCGCTCCGTTATCGTCCGGCTTCTGAGGCGCTAGTGCGCCGGGTGCTTCAGAACAAAGGGGTCTATTTCGTCAACAGCGCCGTTGATGTAAACAACTACTGCTCCATCAAATTTTTGCTGCCGTTTGGAATCTACGATTTAGACTGCATCCAGGGAGATATTGTTTTCCGTATCGCCGATACTGGAACTTATGTAAATATTTCGGGCGGCGTTCTATCGACAGAAGGCAAGCCCTTTCTCACCGATGACGTTGGCGTTTTTGGCAATCCTACGGCCGATGCGCGGCGTACGGCCGTAACCCTGGCGACACGCAACTTATTGTGTGTCGTTTACGCTGACGAAGAGGTGTTTGATAGGGAATTAACCGAAATCCTTGATTTCACCGCCGATATGCTCACGCGGTATAACGGTGGTGTTATCGCATGCAAGACGGTTGTCCGTCCTGCTTAAGTGGTAGGCTTTTTGGGAAAGGAGCGTTATTATGTATCTAAGCACGCGGGGAGGACAAGCCGGTTTGTCGGCGGCGGAGGCGATTAAGACCGGATTGGCCGATGATGGCGGCTTGTTCGTACCTTCACGGATACCGCAGGTAAGCCAGGAAACGCTGGCTCAGTTCGGTACGATGTCTTATTGGGAACGGGCCGCCGTCATTTTGGCTCCCTACCTGCCAGACTACAGTGACGGAGAAATCAGGGCCGCGCTTACCGCCGCCTATAACACGGAAAAATTTGATGATCCGGAAGTTGCACCACTGCGGTCGATTACCGCCGATACTGCCGTTTTGGAACTTTGGCACGGGCCGACAAGCGCTTTTAAGGACATGGCTCTGCAACTAATGCCGCGCCTTTTATCCCAAGCCCTGCGCAAAACAGGGGAGAAGGCGGAAATCGTCATTCTTGTTGCGACTTCAGGCGATACGGGCAAGGCGGCGCTGGAAGGCTTTAAGGATGTTCCCCAGACCCGCATTATCGTTTTCTTTCCCCATGGCGGCGTTAGTGAAATGCAGCGCTTGCAGATGGTGACGCAGGAAGGCGGCAATGTGGCTGTCGTTGCGGTCAAAGGCAATTTTGACGATGCGCAAAATGGGGTAAAGGAAATTTTCAATGACCGCGCCTTTAATACAGCGCTGGCAGAGCGCGGCTTTCGTTTATCTTCGGCCAATTCAATCAACTGGGGACGGTTGGCGCCGCAAATAGTTTATTATTTTAGTGCCTATGCCGACATGGTGCGGTTGGGTAATGTCGCTCCCGGACATGCGGTAAACTTTGTTGTGCCCACCGGTAATTTCGGTAATATTCTCGCGGCCTACTATGCCAAGCGGATGGGACTGCCGATAAACCGGCTGCTATGCGCTTCCAATAGCAATAATGTCCTCACCCATTTTTTACGTTACGGCGTCTACGATCGCAATCGGCCTTTCCATACTACGTTGTCGCCGTCTATGGATATTCTTATCTCGAGCAATCTCGAACGGTTGCTTTATCATATTACGGGTGGTGACTGTGCCCAGGTTAAGCAGTGGATGGAACAGCTTCGTTCTAACGGCCGTTACCGTGTTCGGGACGAGGATCTCGACCGGATTCAGGAAATATTCTGGGCAGATTGGGCCGATGACGCTGTGACGCTTACTACCATTAAGGAAGTATACGAGGAGCACTGCTACTTGCTTGACCCTCATACCGCTGTTGCCTGGCATGTTCTCCGTCAGTACCGGGAAAAGACGAATGACGCTACGCCGACGGTTGTCGTATCAACGGCCAGTCCCTTTAAATTTAATGCTAGCGTACTGTCTGCCCTTACCGATGGCAAGCAGGCGGACGGTGACGAATTTGCCATGCTACGCCAATTATCCGAGAACACTGGGTGGCCTATTCCACCTGCTTTAGCTACTCTTGCCCAAAAACCCGTACGGCATCATCGTTTATGTGCCCGGGACGATATGAAAGCTATAGTACAAGACATATTGAGTTAACGCAAAAAGATAGCCGCTACCTGGCTATCTTTTTGCTATCTTGCATACAGCATAAAGGGAAAGTCGGCATGTGTTTAGAGTAACAGCATAGAATTAATTAAAAAATATGTTATGCTGTTTTGTTTAAAATTTACGAAATAGGTCAAAATAATACTTTTACATATAAAATAATTGTGTTATAATTGGCAACGGTTGGCCCTAATTATATGTGAAATAGATGAAAGGGGAATGACTATGGTCGCCATCAATGGCCTTGAGATGGCAAGACAGGTCTATTATAACCTGACGCCGGCGCAGTTAGTGGAACTAGCCTGTGGGCGCGGTGAGGCGGTTTTGACTGATAGTGGCGCGCTGCGGGTAACGACAGGCAAGTATACGGGTAGGTCACCCAACGACAAGTTTGTTGTCGATACACCCGCCGTCCATAATGACATTGCCTGGGGAACCAACAAGCCTTTTGACCAAGAAAAATTTGAGCGTCTCTACCATCGTATGTTGGCCTATCTGCAAAATCGCGAAGTCTTTGTTTTCGACGGTTTTGCCGGTGCAGATGAACAGCACCGCATCACCGTCCGTTTTATCAATGAGTTTGCCTGGCATAATCTTTTTGTTCACCAATTGTTTGTCCGTCCCCAAGGTCCGGTAAGCGATTTTGCTCCCGATTTTCAGGTTATTTGCCTGCCGGGATTTAAGGCCGTACCCGAAATTGACGGCACCAACTCCGAAGCATTCATCATCCTCAACTTTGAGCGCCGGATCGTGCTGATCGGCGGCACGCATTATGCCGGTGAAATGAAAAAATCCATTTTTACGGTTATGAATTACCTGCTGCCCCAAAAGGGTATTTTATCTATGCACTGCTCGGCCAACGTTGGCGTTAAAGGAGATGTGGCCCTGTTTTTTGGGCTCAGTGGCACCGGTAAGACCACCCTTTCCGCCGACCCTAACCGCCGGCTAATTGGCGATGACGAGCACGGCTGGAACGACAACGGTGTCTTCAATATCGAAGGCGGTTGCTACGCAAAGTGCATCAGGCTAAGCCGGGAAAATGAGCCGCAAATCTGGGAAGCTATACGTTTCGGCGCCGTGCTGGAGAATGTGGTTATTGACCCTGTTACCCGCACGCCTGACTATGATAGTGATGAAATAACCGAGAACACGCGGGCGGCCTATCCCATCGACCACATTCCCAACGCCCTTATCCCGGGTGTTGCTGGTCACCCTAAGACTATTATCTTTTTGACAGCCGATGCTTTCGGCGTTTTACCGCCGGTAGCGAAGCTTACCAAAGAACAGGCCATGTATCATTTCCTTTCCGGCTATACTAGTAAACTGGCCGGAACGGAGCGGGGCGTAACCGAACCGGAGGCAACCTTCTCGGCTTGCTTCGGAGCACCGTTCCTGCCTTTGTCACCTTTGGTTTATGCTAAGCTGCTGGGAGAAAAATTGGAAAAGCACAATACCAGCGTCTTTCTCATTAATACCGGTTGGTCAGGCGGTCCCTATGGTATTGGCAAGCGCATGAATATTCCTTATACCCGCGCTATGGTGACCGCGGCTATCGAAGGGTTATTGGATAAAGTGGCTTATGAACTTGATCCGGTCTTTAACGTTTATGTACCTATCGAATGTCCGGGCGTGCCAGTTGATCTGTTAAAACCCCGCAATACCTGGGCCGATAAGGACGCCTATGATCGGCAGGCTCAGGAACTGGCCCGGCTGTTCGCCAAAAACTTTGCCAAATTCAGCGGCAACATTCCGGTAGAGGTTGTCGCCGCTGGTCCACGTACCGTGTAGACGCAAAAACGAAGGCTGACCCGTGTGGTTAGCCTTTTGATTTCTTTAGGTTATCGCGGCCAAGGGAAGGCTTTGCTTTAGCGTTGTTACAGGGGCAAAAAGGTCACCATAGCGGTCGACACGCGCCAAGACCTTATCAGGATCAAAAGTCAACAGGCGAGGGTCTTTTTTTTGCCAGGCCTCATCTACCTCTTCCCAGGCAACAGGCGTGGAAACAGTAGGGTATTCCCGTGCCCGGAGTGAATATACGCATACCGTTGTTTTGTGTTCGTCGTTCTGGCTCCAGTCTACTAACACCTTGCCTGTGCGCAGGCTTTTGGTCATTTTTGAGACCACTTGTCCCGGATGCTCCCGTTCCAGCAGTTTGGCCAGGACGTGGGCGAAGTGTTTGCTAGTGGCGTAGTCGGTTGGGGTATTGAGAGGAACATAGACCTGGAGACCTTTGGCGCCTGATGTCTTAGGAAAGGCTAAAAGCCCTTGGTGGTCAAAAAAAGTTTTTAACCATAAAGCGACTTGAGCGCATTCGATGATGGTTGCCGGTGGACCGGGATCCAGGTCAAAAACCATCATTGTTGGGCAGGCCGTGTTGGTGGCTAAAGACAGAGATGTATGCAGTTCCAGCGTGGCCAGATTGACGACCCATACCAGTGAAGGCAGGTCATTGACAAGGCAAAAATTAATATGATCGTTATTGTGCTCGCTCCACACCGGCGCCGTTTTTAACCATTTTGGCCGGTGCTTCGGGCATTGTTTCTGATAAAAAAAGGCGGCCTGGGCTCCGTCGGGGTAACGTTTCAGCGTGAGGGGGCGATTGGCAAGGTGGGGAAGCAGAACAGGGGCGATCCGTACATAGTAGTCAATTACCTGGCCTTTGGTAAAGCCTGTTCGGGGGTAAAAGATTTTTTCCAGGTTGGATAGTCTGAGCTCAACTCCCTCAATGATCACATCGGTGTACTGGCTAGGCACGAACTTTTCGTCTCCTGTCTTTTGTATCTTTAGCCGGTTGTTTTTTCTTAATGGCCGCCAGGCTGGCTTCGAGAGCGGCCATCAGGTCTACTATTTTGTCGCCTTCTGGTGCTACCGGCTGAACAACCACCGTCTCGCCTTCCGCTTTCCTTTCAATCATTTCCAGCACCTTTTCCCGGTGTTCATCGCGGTATTTGGCAGGATTAAAATCTGCGGCCAAAGATTCAATCAGCTTTTCGGCCATGGTAAGTTCGCGCTGGTTCGGCTTGATGTCAGTATCAGGCAGTCCTTCCAGTTCTTCCAGAGATACTATTTCATCGGCATAGTGCATAGTAGCTAGGGAGAGAGCTTTACCGGCAGGCCGGATGGTAACCAGGTACTGTTTATTGCGCAACACTACTCGGGCAATGGCGACTTTTCCCGCCTGCTTCATGGCCTGCAGCAGCAGGGTATAGGCTTTGCCAGCTCCTTTGTCCGGCACCAGATAATACGACTGTTCAAAGTAGATCGGGTCAATTTGATCAAGATTAACAAAATCTTCGATTTCAATCGTGCGGGATGCCTTCGGGTTGAGTGCTTCCAGTTCTTCGGTGGTTACGATAACATAGCGCTGGGGTGAAATTTCGTAGCCTTTGACGATTTGCTCATTAGGAACTTCTTGGCCGTCACGGGCGCAGACCCGTTTGAGCCGGATTTTGCAGCCGTCACCGGCGCGAAGCTGATGGAAATGGAGCGTCCTTTTCCGCACGGAATTATACATCTTAACAGGAATATTAACGAGACCGAAACTGATTGAACCACTCCACATTGGCCGTGGCATGAGGATACCTCCTTTGGCTTAGCCCTTGGTTTCGCAGAGAATGTCGCGAGGATCTTTATCATTCCGAAGGCCTTTAAAGGATGGGTGGCGAAGCGTGCCGCCCGGTGTCCATTCGGTAAATTCAACTTCGCCTACTAATGCGGGTTTTACGAAAACCGCCCCTTTGAGCGGCGGTGACTCAGCAAACGGCGGTTCGGCCTGCTCGAGCGGCTTTAAAAGATGCTGGAGCTTTTTTAGTGTCGTATGGGTAAAGCCTGTTCCTACCGCGCCGGCAAACAGCAGCCGCTGTGGTTGGCCGGCTTTTGCCGCTTCTTTCGGTGTCCGGTCATAATAGCCCAGGAGCAGAGCACCGATCATTCCGGTTCGCGTCCCTTGGCCGGGCAGCCAGCCACCGATGACGAATTCCTGGCGGCGTACATTTTTGATCTTCAGCCAGGTGCCGGGCCGCTTGCCGGGCAAATAAATACTGTCCAGTTTTTTGGCGACGATACCTTCCAGACCAAGGCGCCTGCTAGCAAGTAGCAGCTCCCGGCCTTGTCCTGTTTTGTAGGCCGGCGTCTGCCAGTTAGGACCGTTAAGGTCCAGTTCTTCCAGCAGCCGGCGCCGCTCGATGTAGGGAAGGGAGAGTGTTGATTGGCCGTCAATATATAGCAGGTCAAAGATAATATAGGTTGCCGGGATTTCAGTAGTTTTGCGGGCGATAGTCCGGTCTGAAGCCAGGCCCATGCGGTTTTGTAAGCGAGCGAAAGAAGGGCGTCCATTTATGTCAAACGCCACAATTTCTCCATCCAAAATAACGGAGTGTCCTGCTAAGGCTTGGGTCAGCGGCATCAGCTCAGGATATTGGCGCGTAACGTCTTTTAAATTGCGGCTAAGTATCCGCAAGTTATCGCTAGCGAGATAAATCACGGCGCGGATACCGTCCCACTTAATTTCAAAACCATAGTCTTTTTCATCAGCGGGAAGAGTGGCGGGTTTGGCCAGCATCGGCGGGATAATTTGCATAATATTCCTCCTAGGCTTTATTATTTTAAACTGTGGCTTAAATAATGAAGAGCGTCGCCTTGAAAAAAATGGAACCAAGCGTTTAGAAACGCTTGGTTCCAGACGGGACGGCAGCGCCGCAGCGGGCTCCTAGCGGGGCAAACGGCGGCATATTTCAAATAAAATAAGGCCGGAACATCCGGCCTTATTGTTAGTAGTTTTTATTGGTTTGGAAGCACGCACGGCAATATACCGGTTTGCCGGCCGTAGGCTTAAAGGGAACCTGAGTGGTTACACCGCAAGCACTGCACACGGCCGCAAACAGTTCACGCTGCGGACGAGCGGCAGGGCCACGACCGGTCGCCTGTTTGCGGGCACTACGGCACTCCGGGCAGCGAGCAGGTTCATTCTGAAAGCCTTTTCGGCGTAAAAAGCCTGCTCTGCTGCTGAAAAAGCAAAAGTAGTACCACATTCTTTGCAGGTTAGCGCCTTGTCTTGGTAGGTCATCGCTCACCAACCTCCTTTGGACTTGATATTACGCAAAACAATTGCCGGTCGGTTGGTTGAGTCGTACACTACGCAAGCGGACCAGGACGCAATTATTTTCGTTATGAACTAATAATAACACACCGGATTAGGCGTTGTCAATAGCCGCTAACAACTTTTCCAGTTCATTCAGCCGTTCGCCAAACTTGTTCAGGGTGACGGCGACCGGCTGCGGTGAAGACATATCAACACCGGCCCGTTTAAGAATATTGATCGAGTAGTCGCAGCCGCCGCTCTTGAGAAATTCAATATACCGTTTTTGTGCGGGTTCTCCTTCGCGTTGGATTTGTTCAGCCAGTGCGGTTGCCGCCGCATAGCCGGTAACATACTGGTAAACGTAGAAATGCCAATAGAAATGGGGGATACGGGCCCACTCCACAGCGATTTCTTCATCTACTACGATGTCGGGGCCATAGTATTTGCGGTTAAGCTCCCGCCACAAGTCATCTAGCATGTCAGCCGTGATCGTTTCGCCGTCTTCCGCTTTTTCATATAAAAGCTTCTCAAATTCAGCGAACATGGTTTGCCGGTAAACAGTGCCTCGGACGGCTTCGAGGTACTGGTTGAGGAAATACAGCTTTTGGCGCTTGTCATGCGTTACCTTCAGCATATGGTCGATAAGCAGAATTTCATTGGTTGTGGAGGCGACTTCGGCGGTAAAAGTGGTATAGGAGGCGGTGGCATAGGGTTGGTTAGCGTGACTATAGTAGCTATGGATGGCATGCCCCATTTCATGGGCGAGGGTGGAAACATCGTCATATCGGTCATTGTAGTTGAGTAGGACGAAGGGGTGAACGCCATAAGTTCCCCACGAATAGGCGCCAGTCTGTTTTCCTTGATTTTCGTAAACATCAATCCATCCGGATGTGAGACCTTTATTCAGAATTTCACTGTATTCCGCGCCAAGGGGTTTAAGAGCTTCTTGTACCATTTGCAGAGCTTCGTCATACGGTATGGTAATTCTAACATCGCTGACGAGCGGGACATACAGGTCGTACATATGAATTTCGTCCAGCCTTAGGGCTTGCTTTTTTAAGGCGACATAGCGGTGCAGGAGCGGTAGGTGTTCGTGTACGGTAGCGATAAGGTTATTGTACACCGCCAGCGGCACGTTATCAGGTTCAAGCGCAGCTTCCAGCGTGGAATTATATTTACGGGTACGGGTGTAAAAAATATTCTTTTTCACGCTGCCGCCCAAGGTGGCGGCAAAGGTATTACGGAATTGTTTATACGTATTGAACAGCCCGGTAAACGCCGCCTGGCGGACACGGCGATCAGGCGACATGATAAAAGAGCGGAACCGGCCCTCGCTAAGCGTGACGGTTTGACCGCTTTCATTCTGAATCTGCGGGAACCGCAGATCGGCATGGGCAAGCATGTTGAAAATGTTTTCCGCCGCCTGGGTAACTTCACTGGCGCGCGAGAGAATTTCTTCTTCTGCCGGGGACAAGACATGCTTTTTCTGGCGCATTAAATTGTCAAAGTAAAAGCTGTATTCTGCCAGTCCTTGTTCCTGGCGGCGGAATTCGTTCAGCTTTTCCTCCGGCATGGCAATAATTTCCGGTTCAATGAAGGCTGTCACCGCTCCCATTTCGGCCAGCAGTGCTTCGGTTTTACCGGTCAGGGCCTGATATTTAGCGTTGGCTGAGTTTTCGTCCCGGCGCATTCTGGCGTAGGCGTATAATTTGCCAGCGGTTATGCCGGCTTCATCTCGGGCTTTCAGGCACTTAAGCAGGTTTTGGGCCGAGTGGGCTAATTGTCCTTTATAAGCGGCCAGCTGCGGCAAGCTGTTTTTTAGTTTTGCAAAGTCCTGTTCCCAAAGCTCCTCAGAGGCATAAATATCTTCGAGGCGCCACTTATATTTATCCGGGATTTCCTCCCTCACCGGCAGACCGGCAGTGCTGGACGTTTTTGCGGCTGTTGGGAAGAATACGGCGTCTGCTAAGAAAGGAATTAGCTTTGCCATTGTTTAAGTCAACACGCTCCTTTTTTGCTTCAACTTGTGCCATGTATAATATTGGCAATTAAGACGACAACTCCTGTATAGTTTGCCCACGAAATATTCTTTTTTATATCGGCAGCGTCAGACTTTGAAATACTTAACAATTCCTTGGAAAATACTCTCGGCTGCTTTATACCGTCCGTCAATACTGGCCAGAACTACTTCTTCCTCAGGGTTGGAGATAAACGCTACTTCGACCAGCACAGCCGGCATCTTGGTATAGCGGATGACGAAAAAGCTGGCAAACCGCACGCCACGATCGCGGGTCCCAAGCCCTTCCACCAGGCTTTTTTGGATGCAGTTGGCCAGCCGGATGGACTCGGGGTGGCCATAGTGGAATGTGGTCGTGCCTGCTGCCGTCGGGTTGGTGAAGGAGTCGTTATGGATGCTGATAAAGATGTCAGCGTCGGCGCCATTGGCAATATCGACGCGAGCCCCTAGTTCCACTTCCGTTTCCGCGTCCGGCATACTGACATCGCGGTCAGTTTCTCGGGTCATAATTACTGTTGCGCCGTTTTTTTCCAATTTGTCGCAGAGCAAAAGGGCGATAGCCAGGGTGTTATCTTTTTCTATTGTGCCCGTTGGGCCAATAGCACCTAGATCGCTGCCGCCATGGCCAGGGTCGATGCAGATGGTTTTGCCGGCCAGACGGTTGCTTTCCGCCTCCGCGGGGGAAGATGCGGGACGCTCGTGGGGTGGTACCGGCACACTGGCGCTTTTGGTATTAATGTATACAGTTTCGCGGTTGGTATCATACAAAATTCCCCAGTGAAGGCTTCTTGCAATGCTCTTCAGGGTAATTAGGAGGTCTTTTGAAACGCGGGGGTTTATGGGGACTTTGTGGCCATCTATGATAATCTGCATGTCCTCCTCTTCCTTTCCAGTCCTTTTAGTCATTCTATTTTATGCACCGGCATTCGGCACGGTGCGTCGGCTTTCCTAAAAGGATATTTCCTAGGAGGCGCGGAAACTACTATGTACGACTATACTTTGACACTGGGAGGACTAGCAATGAAGGTCCTTTTGTTAACGCTTAACGCAAAATATATTCATTCATCTCTGGCCTTACGCTATTTAAAGGCATATTGCCGTCCGGTATGCGCCGACATATTGGTAAGAGAATATTCCATCAACAACGGGCTGCTCGATATTCTCGGTGATATCTACCGGGAAAAGCCGGGCGTTATCGGTATGGCCTGTTATATCTGGAACATCGAAATGACGCTTACGCTCGCGGGGCTCATTAAGAAAGTGCTCCCTGACACGGCGATCGTCCTGGGAGGACCGGAAGTTTCCTATGACCCCGCCGAGGTGATGGCTGGTCATGCAGCGGTTGATTATATTGTACAAGGCGAGGGCGAAGAAACGCTCTACCGTCTGCTCAGCTCGCTGCAAAGCGGCAGGGACGTGGAAACAATTGAGGGTCTTGCCTTTCGCCGTGGTGGACGGGTAGTGATCAATGGCGGTCCGCAGATTGTGCACGACCTTTCATGTATTCCCTTTCCATATAGCGATGAAGATATGGCGCAGCTCGCGGATAAAATTATCTATTACGAAAGTTCCCGTGGCTGTCCTTTTTCCTGCCAATACTGCTTGTCAAGCGCTACCACAGGGGTACGGTTTTTGCCTTTGGAGCGCGTTTATCGTGACATGGAATTTTTCATTCGCCACGATGTGAAGCAAGTGAAATTTGTCGACCGCACCTTTAATGCCAAAAAGGAACATTACTTTCCCTTGTGGCAGTTTTTGGCCCGCCAGAACTGCCGGACTAATTTTCATTTTGAAATTGCGGCCGATATTTTGGATGATGAGGTACTGGCGTTTTTGGCGCAGGTACCGCCGGGCCGCTTTCAGTTTGAAATTGGCGTCCAGTCAACTTATGAACCCACGCTTGCGGAAATAAAGCGGCGCAATGATTGGTCCCGGATTGCCCGCAATGTGCTTAAGCTGCGCTCCTACGATAATATTCATCTGCATCTTGATCTTATTGTCGGTCTGCCTTATGAAACATACGAACGTTTTGGCCGGTCGTTTAATGATCTCTATGCCTTGCAGCCCCATATGCTCCAAATCGGGTTTCTCAAGCTGCTGAAAGGTTCAGGTATTCGCCGTCGGGCCGGACAACATGGTTATGTATTTATGGACACGGCGCCCTATCAGGTGCTAGCCAATAATTATCTGACTTATGGCGAAGTGCGCAAGCTCCACATCCTCGAGGAAGTGTTCAATCAAACGTACAATAGCGGTCGTTTTCCGGCGACGCTGCGCTGGTTGGTTGATTGCTATAGCGGTGATGCTTTTCGCTTGTACGCCGATTTGGCTGCTTATTGGGAAGAGCGGGGCCTGCATAGCCTTTCGCACAGTGCCAAATCTTTGTTTGGACACATGGCCGAATTTTGCCGCTATCACCGGTTGAAGGATGCTATTTGCCTTCAATTGCTTAAGTTCGACGCCCTGGCGGGTGAAGGCGGTGTGCGCCCTGAATTCTTGCCCTGGAACGGTGATGAATGGGAGTATGTTAAAACAAGGTTTTGGCGGGACGAAGCTACCGTTCGTCAGTATCTGCCTGGTTATTGTTTTACTAGTTGGCGGGAAATTAAGCGAAATTACCATATCGAAGTTTTTGAGGTCAATATACCGCACTATCTTGCCGGCGGCGAGCTGAGGGAAGAAAGGACAGTCATTCTATTTTCCTATGCGCAAGATAGGATAAACTATCAGATTGTGCAGCCTCATGACTTTGGGATGTAGGGAGAGAAAGCCATGCGTTACCGGGTTTATTCGGACTATTTACGCCGGCGTTACGGGACGAAAGTGTATAAGCTGCCGATTGGCTTGCCTGTTACTTGTCCCAACCGGGACGGGACGTGCGGGGTGGGCGGGTGTGTATTTTGCGGTGAAATTGGCGCCGGCTATGAAAACCTGCCTGCTTCTATGACGGTCAGAGAGCAAATCGCGGCTAATAAAGCTCATATTGCGCCAAAGTATAAGGCTAATAAGTTTATTGCCTACTTTCAAAACTTTAGCAACACCTATTTGCCAGTGAAAGATTTTGCTGCTTATCTGGAGGAGGCATGTCAGCCTGATATCGTTGGCATTGCTATTGCCACCAGGCCTGACTGTATTAACGACGCTTATTTGGAGGCAATGGCCAAAGTGCAAGCTGCCCGGGGCGTAGACATTGCAGTGGAACTAGGCTTGCAGACGGTAAACTACCATTCGCTGGCCAAAATTAACCGGGGACATACGCTGGCTGAATTTATCGATGCGGTGCTTCGCCTCAAGCAGTACCGCTTCGACGTTTGCGCCCACCTCATTTTGAACCTTCCCTGGGATGAAATGGCCGACGTGGTGGAAAATGCCAAAGTCCTGTCGGCGCTGGGGGTCCAGCAAGTAAAACTTCACGCCTTGTATATCGTTAAAGGGACGCCCATGGCCAAATGGTATGAGCAGGGGGAGCTGACACTGGTCAGTAAAGAGGAGTATATTGAGCGGGTTATAACTTTTTTGGAGTATCTCCATCCAGATATTGTCGTGCAGCGGCTGATTGGCCGCGCCCCCGAGACTAATACGCTGTTTGCAAACTGGCAGACAGGCTGGTGGAAAATCAAAGAGCGGATTGAACAGCTCCTTGAAGAACGCAATACTTATCAAGGTAAGCGGTGCATTTATTTAAACGGGCCGGCGGTGCGAAAATTCGTCGAGGAAGGCGTTTAGTTTTTGTTTTAATGAAATTAGCGGTTATGGCTGTCTTCGCTAATGTGCCAATCGGCTATTTTTATTGTTCAGCGTGATGTTGACATTCAACTTTTGTTGTGCTATTATAAAAAAGTCGTCGCTGTGGCGAACGGCAAAAATTAACAAGAAAAAAGCTGTTGACACAGCGTACAAGTTGTGTTAACATAAATAACTGTCGTCGCCCTGTGGCGGCGGGCTGTGTTCCTTGAAAACTGAACAATGTAAGCATAAACGCCAGATGTGCGGCGCTTCTTAAAAAAGAAGCACAAATAATTCCGGTTTATAAGTGAGCCTAGACAGGCTCCGATAGATAAATTTATTGGAGAGTTTGATCCTGGCTCAGGACGAACGCTGGCGGCGTGCCTAACACATGCAAGTCGAACGGGGAGCATAGCAATATGCTCCTAGTGGCGAACGGGTGAGTAACGCGTAGACAACCTACCTTCTAGATGGGGATAACACCGCGAAAGTGGTGCTAATACCGAATGTGTCAACTTGGGCGCATGCCCAGGTTGAGAAAGGTGGCCTCTTAACAATGCTACCGCTAGAAGATGGGTCTGCGTCTGATTAGCTAGTTGGTAGGGTAACGGCCTACCAAGGCGACGATCAGTAGCCGGTCTGAGAGGATGGACGGCCACACTGGGACTGAGACACGGCCCAGACTCCTACGGGAGGCAGCAGTGGGGAATCTTCCGCAATGGGCGAAAGCCTGACGGAGCAACGCCGCGTGGGTGAAGAAGGCCTTCGGGTCGTAAAGCCCTGTCAACCGGGACGAAGTTTACTTTTGCGAATAGTAGAAGTAAGTGACGGTACCGGAGGAGGAAGCCACGGCTAACTACGTGCCAGCAGCCGCGGTAA